>SKTN01000091.1 GCA_007117945.1 Nitriliruptoraceae bacterium
CCCGACACCTCGGCACGGTGGGGAGCCCGACCGGCGAGGCCCCTATCCGTCCACCCCGCACCACGCGCGCATCCTGGAGCGTGGCCGCCAGCCTGGCCCTGGCCCTGGTGCTGGCCGGCTGCGCCGACGATCCCGAGGCGCCCGAGGACCCCGATCCTCCCGATGTCGACGAGCAGGACAGTGCGGCGCCACAGGACGGTGAGGGGACGGAGCCAGCCGCCGTCGAGCCCCTGTCCGGCGACCCCACCACCGCGGACCGCGAGGAGGAGGGCGAGCCCGGCCGCCTCGCCGTCACCGACGTCGAGGTGGCGCAGCACGACGGCTTCGACCGTGTGGTCTTCCACATCGAGGGTGAGGGGACGCCCGGGTGGTTCCTGCGCTACGAGGACGAGGCGATCTCCGACCCCTCCGACGAGCCCCTGGACGTCGCGGGTGGGGCGTTCCTGCGCGTGGCCATCCGCAACGTCGCCCTGCCACCCGACCTCCCCGAGGCGCTCGAGGAGCGCGTGTGGGACGCGGAGCGGGTCACGACCCCCGACGACGCCGGCGTGATCCGTGAGGTGGTGGGTGACGGCATCTTCGCGGGACAGCACGGCTTCGTCCTCGGCATCGACCGGATGCGCCCCTACCTGGTCGAGCGCGTCGAGGAGGGCGATGGCGAGTACCGCGTGGTGCTCGACGTCGTCGACGAGGAGCCCGATCCCGACGCCCTGGCCGGCGATCCGACCACCGCGCCGCGGGAGCAGGCGGGCGAGCCGGACACGCAGTTCGTCCATGACGTGCGCGTCGGCGGCCACGACGGCTTCGACCGTGTCGTCGTCGAGCACTCCGGCGCTGCGACCGTCGGTTGGCGAACGGCCTACTCCGACGACTCCCGGGCCCGGGAGGCGCTCGGCGTCGAGGAGCCGGGCGAGGTGGTGTTGGAGATCACCATCCGGGACATCACCCCGCCCGACGAACTCGATGAGCAGCTCCAGACGTGGGACGAAGGGCCGATCGACGGACCCGCCGGCGGGGTGATCGAGGGGGTCGACACCGCCATCGCCGGGACCGACCACGTCATCGTCGTGGGGATGTCGCAGGAGCTGCCCTACCTCGTCGAGTACGTCGATGACCCCCCGGGCACCCTCATCCTCGACATCTTCCACCCGTAGTCGCCGGTGCAGGGGGTCGGCGCGGCCGCGGACGCTCAGCTGGCATCGAGCACGGCGCAGGTCAGCTCGTGCTTGTTCTGGGACAGGTGGAACAGCTGCGCGCCGGGCAGGGCGGCGAACCGAGCCGCCACCTCGTGATCGGTCGCGCCCTGGAACTTCACCGTGCAGACCAGGTTGCGGACCACACCGGCCTCCAGCCAGCGCGTAACCAGCGCCAACAGCCGGTCGGGGTAGGCGATGATGTCGCTGCACCACCAGTCGACCGGGCCGAGCTGCACCGGGTCCAGACCGAAGGCCGAGGTCCGCTGCACGGTCACGTTCGCCAACTCGGCCACCTCCGGCGCCAGCGGCGCGCGGTCCACCGCGATGACCTGCGCACCCGAACGGGCCAGGAGCCAGGTCCAACCACCCGGTGCCGCACCCAGGTCCAGGCAACGCTCACCGGGCACGGGCTGTCGGCGCAGCCGCGCGAAGGTCTCCCACAGCTTCAGGTAGGCCCGGCTCGGTGGGCCGTGGCGGTCCTCGACGAACCCCGGCGCACCGTTGGGGAAGGGGCTGGAGCACGCGGTCGCCGCCAGCACGAGGTCACGCTCCAGCAGCGTCCACGATCCCAGGGGCGCGTCAGGTGCCACCTCGCCGAGCTCGAGGGGCCGTGCGGCCACGTGCGGCAGCTTGTCGGCGATCAGCTGCGCCCGTCCCCGGTGCTCGGGTGCGTAGCACGCCCAGTTGCGCTGTCGGTGGCGGAGCTGCGCGGCGGCATCCCCGATCGAGGTCACGGCGATCCGTTCGGCATCCCACCAGGTGTTGGCCGCCCAGGCGGCGTGCACGGGCGGGCTCTCGCTGACCCGGAGCCGGCCGTGGAGGAGGTGCACGGCGGCACCGGCGCGGGAGAGCTCCTGGTCGAGCGCCTCCTCGAACCCCTCGGCAGCCAGGTACGCGGTGGTCATCCGGGCACCCCGACCACGCCGATCAGCTCCGCCGCGCGAGCGCGCCGAGCAGGTCGGCCAGGTCGTCGGGCCGCGACCACATCGGCCAGTGGCTCGTCGGCAGGTCCACGTAGGTCAGGTCGCGCAGCGGCGCCAGACCGGCCAGGAAGGGGTACCCCTGCGCGACACCGGCCCGGTACTCCTGCGATGAGAAGCCGGTGCACACCACGGTGGTGGGGACCTCCCACCGCGCGGCATCGCGCAGCGTCGGCCCTTCCCGCAAGGTCGCCCCGGGCTGGGGGACGGCACGCTCGCGGAAGGTGGCGAGCTGCTCCTCGCTCAGCCCGTCGAGGTTCTCCTCGGCTGCCAGCACCTCAGCGGGTGGTAGCGGCCACTCGACGCCCTCGAAGTCCGGGTCCAGCGGGCCGGTTGCCGCACCCGTGTCGACGTAGACCATCCTGGCGATCGATGCCGGGACGCGGTCGACGACCTCGTGTCCCGGCGCGCCGGCACCGGAGTGCACGGCGAGCACCACCGGGCGTGCAGCCGCCTCGACCGCGGCCGTGATCGCCGCGACGTGATCCGCGAACCGGACCCGTGACCGGTCGGCCACACGGGACTCGAGACCGGGCAGGGTGAGGGCGGTCACCTCGTGGCCGTCGGCGTGCAACCGCTCGGTCACCGCGTCCCACGCCCACGCACCCAGCCAGAAGCCGGGTACCAGGATGATCGGTGCGTTCTCCACAGCGGACGAACCTACTCCCGGAGCGGGCCGTGTGCGACCTCGACCTCGCCGGGTGCCGGCGCATGCCGGGGCGTCCCGTTGACCACCAGGCAGGCGCGCTGCCAGGGTCGTTGGCGGGCGAGGAAGCTGCGTTCCGCGGCCATCCACCCGTGCCAGAAGGCGGCGGCCTGCTCCGGGCCGCCGTTGCCGCCATCGGCGATGTCACGAGCGATGCCCCGGCGCTCCGCCTCCGCGTGGTCGCCACTGCGGCGGCATCGGTCCGTCCCTGTCAGGGCGCAGCGGACCGATCGATCCTGCGCAGGACGCGGGCGGGGTTGCCGACGGCGACGACGTTGGCGGGCAGGTCCCTGGTCACGACGGCTCCGGCACCCACGACGGTGTTCTCGCCGATGGTCACCCCCGCCAGCACGATGGCGCCACCGCCCAGCCAGACGTTGTCGCCGAGGGTGATCGGCTGGGCCGCCTCCCACTTGGCCCGGCGCAGCGCCGGATCCACCGGGTGCGTCGGCGTGAGCAGCTGCACGTTCGGGCCGATCTGGACGTCGTCACCGATGGTGATGGGAGCGACATCGAGGGCGACGAGCCCGAAGTTGGCGAAGCAGCCGGCCCCGATCCGGATCTGGGTCCCGTAGTCGACGTAGATCGGGGGCCTGAGGACCGTTCCCTCGCCGATGGCGCCGAGGAGCTGCCCGAGCAGCGCGCGACGCAGCGGTTCCTGCCGCGCGGTGGTCGCGTTGTAGGCAGCCATCACATCGAGGGCCGCCGCACCGGCCGCATCCAGCTCCGGATCGTCGGCGATGTAGAGCTCACCGGCGAGCATCCGCTCGCGCATCGTGCGGTCGTCGTCCGGTGGTGATGGCGCCATGCGCGGACCATAGGCGGTCGCTCATGCCTGCAGCGACCCGACGCGGGTCGGGTGCACGACGACCTCGATGCCCTCGGGGCACTCGAGCACCCGCAGGGTGCCGTCCTCGAGGTGGAGGCTGAGCTTGCCGCCGGCCAGGGGTATGCCCTCGACGGTCAACCGCGCGAAGGGTGGTGGATCCATCGGCCGCAGGTGGAGCACACCGGAGGGCACGTCCGCCTCGATGCCGAGGACCGCACGCAGTGCGAGCAGGGACGCACCCGCCGCCCAGGCCTGCGGGCTGCAGGCGCTCGGATAGGGCAGGGGCCGCGAACCGTCGGTGCGCTGCTCGCCGCCGAACAGCTCGGGCAGGCGGAAACCGAGGTGGTCGCCGGCGGCGATCAGGCCGCGCAGGAGGTGGCGGGCCGTGCTTCCTGCCCCGACCCGGGCGAGCCCGTCGATGGCGATCGCGGTGTCGTGGGGCCACACCGACCCGCCGTGGTAGGACAGCGGGTTGAACCGTGGGGAGTGGCTGCTCAGCGTCCGCAATCCCCAGCCGGCGTCCATGTCGGGCTCCGCGAGCCGTGCCGCGACCCGTTCCTCCTGCCAGGGCTCGAGGATCCCGGTACCGAGCAGGTGCGCGGCGTTGGAGGTGACCGCATCCACCTGCCGGCCCGCACCGTCGAGGGCGAGCGCCGGGAAGCCTCCCTGGTCGTCATCGACCCAGAACGCCGACTGGAAGCGGTCACGCAGGCTGCTGGCCCACCGGCGCCACTGCGCACCGCCGGGTCGGTGGTGCGCGTCGAGCATCGCCGCGCCCCCGATCGCGGCCCGGTAGGCATAGCCCTGGACCTCGCACAGCGCGATCGGGGCGTCGGCCAGGGTCCCGTCGGCGAAGCAGATCCCGTCCTCGGAGTCCTTCCACCCCTGGTTCGCCAGCCGGCCGTCACCGACCGCGGCGTAGCGCAGGAACCCGGAGCCATCGGGGTCACCGTCGTCGCGCATCCACGCCAACGCACGCTCGGCGTGGGGCAGGAGCGTGCTGACGGCGTCGGCATCGAGCCCCCACCGCCATGCCCGCTCCAACGCGATCACGAACAGCGGGGTGGCGTCGATCGTGCCGAAGTACCGCGGCGGGAGGTCGCCGCGATCGACCTGCGGCCCGTGTCGGACCTCATGGAGGATCTTGCCCGGCGCCTCCTCGGTGACCTCGTCGTGCCGCTCTCCCTGGTGGCGTGCCAACAACCGCAGCGTCTCACCCGCGACCTCCACCCCGAGGGGCAACGCCATCATCGCGCTCCACAGCGAGTCCCGGCCGAACAGCGTCAGGAACCAGGGCGTTCCCGCAGCGAAGTAGCGGTCCTCACCGTCACGCACG
The DNA here is from genome assembly GCA_007117945.1 of Nitriliruptoraceae bacterium. Classification (GTDB taxonomy): domain Bacteria; phylum Actinomycetota; class Nitriliruptoria; order Nitriliruptorales; family Nitriliruptoraceae; genus T1Sed10-7. The sequence continues at coordinate 5,048 of SKTN01000091.1, forward strand.
AGCAGGGAGTCGAGGTCGGAGATCGACCGTTCGATCAACCGCTCGAAGCGTCCATCGCTGCAGGTGATCCGAGGGCGTGCCAGGGACCCCACACCGCTGCCGCCTGCGGGTCGGATCGCGGGGACCGCGACGGGCTCGTCGCTCGGTGACCACGCGCCGGCCCGCAGGGTCAGCTCGACCTGCCAGGACCCCTGGGGCGGCAGGGTCACCTCCCACTGCAGTTCTCCGTCGACGAAGCGGTCGGGCAGCGGCTCGCTGCACAGCAGCGCGCTCTGATCGGCGTCGGCACTGTCGAAGCGCACCCCGGCGGTGACCAGCCGCCCGGCGGCCGCGGACGGATGCCGACCGTGCTTGACGTCGAAGATGTAGGCGAAGTCGGCGGCGGCCTCGATGCCGACACGGACCTCGACCGGGCCCACCCGGTGGTTGGTGATGCGGATCTGCTCCTGCCAGGTGTCCGCCACCGACCGCCGCCGTTCGATCAGCAGCGTCGGATCGGGCCCCCCGGCGACGTGGGCGCAGGCGCTGAAACGGGCGGCGCCCGGACCCAGGGCGTAGCCACCCAGGGCGTGGGGTTCGTCGCCGTCGAGGGTCAGCACCAGCGCGCTCAGGATCCGCGTGTCCTCCACGAAGACCCCGTCGCCGTAGGGGCCGGGTCGGATCTGTCCGCTCGCGGTCGACAGGCAGAAGGTCCGCCCGCTCACGCAGGTGACCTCCCCGTGGGGTCCCACGCTCGGCGCCGCGGCGACCATCAGGCCTGACCGGCGTAGGTCGGTGCGGCGACCGGCCTGGCAGGACCGCCGATGATCACGGGCCGACGGTCGTCGCGTCGCTGGCTGCGGTCGAGCGAACGCCGGCGGAGCGGCGCGTGGGCACGGTCGCTGGTCCAGCGCTGCACGTGCCGCTCGGTGACGGCATCGAACACCTCCTCGTACCCGGCGACCATCGCCGCGCTCGAGAAGTGCTCGACCACGCGCGCCCGACACGCCGACCGATCGAGACCGCCCGCCGTGCCGACGGCAGCCACGAAGGCGTCGAGGTCGTCGGGCGCCACGAGCACCCCGGTCCGGCCGGAGTCGATGACCTCGAGGGCCGCACCGCTCGCGTACGCGATCACCGGGGTGCCCACCGCCATGGACTCCACCATCACCAGTCCGAAGGGCTCGGGCCACGCGATCGGGAACAGGGTCGCCTCCGCACCGGACATGATGTCGATCGCGTCCTGCTTGGTGCCGTTGCGCACCACCTCGACGTCGGCACCCTCGAGCAGGGGCGCCACATGCGCGTCCCAGTAGACCTGCTCCGCCGGCTCGTTGATCTTCACGGCCATCTTCAGGTGCCGGCCCAGCAGCCGTGCGACGCGCACCGCGACCTCCGGGCCCTTCTCCACGTTGGCCCGACCCACGAAGGCGAGGTGGCGATCCGCATCGGGCTCGGCGCGGAAGGGGTGCTCGGTGAGGCTGATGCCGTTGTGCACCATGTGCTCGACCAGCACACCTTCAGGTGCGCGGGAGCGCTGGTCCTCGCTGATCGCGACCCGGTGGAGAGCGTCACCGATGGAGCGGTGGAAGACCTCGACCTCCGGCACCCAGGGGCCGTGCAGGGTGTGCACGACCGGTGGGCCGTCCAGCAGCGCCCCGAGGGCAGCGCCGGTGAACCCCGAGTGGTCGTGGATCACATCGAACGCCGCACGGCGGTGGTAGCCGGCGACGACGTGGATCAGTTCGTGGCAGGTCGACCCGAGCTCGGCGCTGGGGGGCACGTCGAAGACGGTCTGGACCGTTGCCTTCGAGGTGGAACCTCCGCTGGCCAGCAACGTGACGTCGTGGCCGGCATCGACCAACCCATCGGTGAGCTGGGCGACGACCTGCTCGATACCGCCGTAGCCCGTCGGTGGGACGGTGAACCAGGGCGGTGCGATCTCAAGGATGCGCATGCGTACCTCACGGGTCATGACCGGAGGCTCGGCGGCGTCCCAGATCGGTGGTCCCCACATGTGCTGCTGGCGGTGCCGGTGCTGCACACAGGTGGGGGGCGACGGACAGGAGCAGGATGCTCGACAACGACCGCCACCTCTCCAAAGTACCGCCACAGGAGCCCCACGTCCGGGTGGCCTCACCGTCCTCGACGATCGTCGAGGTCCCCGCGGCTGGCGCCGGGCCGAGCAGCGGTGGCCGGCGCCCACGGTCTGTGCGAGGGTGGACCGGCGCTGCAACGAGCAGCATCAGGCATCCGGTCGGACGCCGCGACGTGAACGGTGGCTACCGGCAGCGACCAGCAGGAGAGGACGCCGACGATGGCGCAGAGCCCGGACCGTTTCCGCACGCTCGAGGAAGCTGTTGCGGAGCCTCGGAAGCATCGCGACATGGACCTCGCGATGCAGCCGATGCCGAACTACAGCTCGACGCCCGACGGGCCCCACGGTCAGCCGATCGGTTTCTGGGCGGCATGGGACCTCGCGGACCGTCCTCGAAGGATCGCGCTGCTGGTCGACGACTGCCAGGAGGAGTACCGGCCCTACGCGGGAGCGATCCTGCCCAACGTCCAACGGCTGGTCGATGCGTTCCGGGCCGTGCGAGTGGACAGTGACGGTGTCGCCATCGCCTGGAGCGCGTGGAGCCGGATGTTCGACGATGGCATCTCCAACGCGATGGACCGTTGGTACGGCCCCCGGGGGCTACGGCCGGAGAAGCCGGAGAACGCCGCCTACGTCTTCACCGGTGCAGCCGGCCTCGAGCCGCTCACGGAGATCGCCCCCACCGAGGAGGAGCGGGAGGACGGCTGGTTCTACCTCGGCAAACACCTCGACATGTTCTGGACCTTCGACGACAACGGGGAGTCCTACCTCGACGGCAAGCTCAAGGCCCTCGACATCGACACCATCGTCATCGTCGGGCTGTGGACGGACGAGTGCGTGCTGAGCACCGCCTACGCGGGCAACTCCCGCGGCTACGACGTCGTCGTCGTGGGTGACGCGGTCGCAACGGCCACGTCCCACCACGAGGCGGCGCTCACGGTCGCCAACGGCACCGTCGCCAACGTTCTCTCCACCGACGAGGTGGTCCGCTACCTGGAGAACGACTTCGTCACCGGTGAGCCCGGTGCGGTCAAGGGCACCCAGCACCCCGATGGGCGTAAGGACGGCTGAGCAGCCACACGTCCGCTCGTCAGGATGCGACACCGGGTAGGTGACAGGTTTCCACGACCTACCTAGTCCTTCTGTAAGCGTGTCGGTTGGGTGTGGTGGGGCTAGTTCCGCCGTATACAAGCGAAAAGGCCTTATCTTCCGGGGATCAGTGTCGAAGCTGGAACCCGAAAGAAAGGCCTTTTC
>SKTN01000184.1 GCA_007117945.1 Nitriliruptoraceae bacterium
AGGTTGATCGAGGTCTCCTGGGAGGAGGACAGCTCGATCTTGGCCTTCTCCGCGGCCTCCTTGAGGCGCTGGATCGCCATCTTGTCCTTGGACAGGTCGACGCCCTGCTCGTCCTTGAAGGTCTTCAGCATCCAGTCGATCAGGACCTGGTCCCAGTCGTCACCGCCGAGCTGGGAGTCACCGGCGGTGGACTTGACGTCGAAGACGCCCTCGGCGATCTCCAGCACGGAGACGTCGAAGGTCCCGCCGCCGAGGTCGAAGACCAGGACGGTCTGCTCGTCCTCCTTCTCCAGGCCGTAGGCCAGGGCGGCGGCGGTGGGCTCCGCGACCAGGCGTAGCACCTCAAGGCCGGCGATCTCGCCCGCCTCCTTGGTGGCCTGACGCTGGGAGTCGTCGAAGTAGGCGGGCACCGTCACCACGGCCTGGGTGACCTCATCACCGAGGTAGGCCTCCGCGTCCCGCTTCAGCTTCATCAGGATGCGGGCGGAGATCTCCTGGGGCGTGTAGGTCTTGCCCCCGATGTCCTGCTTCCAGTCCGTCCCGATGTGGCGCTTGACCGAACGCACGGTGCGATCGGCGTTGGTGACGGCCTGGCGCTTGGCCACCTCGCCGACGAGCACCTCGTCGGACTTGGACCACGCCACCACCGAAGGGGTGGTGCGTGCCCCCTCCGCGTTGGCGATGACGGTGGGCTCGCCACCCTCCATGACGGAGACGACGGAGTTGGTCGTTCCGAGGTCGATGCCGACGGCCTTGGCCATCTGGGGCCTCCTTGGGGCTGATCGTGTACCCGCGCCGGGGGAGGACTCCCCACGAAGCGCGAAGGTCGGTGGGCGGTGCGTGCCACAGCGCTGATCAGCGCGCTGCCGCCGCGTGTCTGAGAGAGAAGGTACGCCTCTCGGCGCGCCAGACAAGGGGAGCGCGGCGGTGCGGCTCAAGAAACCTGAGTCGATGCGACTCAGGTCACTTCGCAGAGCCGTGGGTGAGATCCGCTCGGGATCTGGGCAGCGACGACGGCACACGCCCCCACCAGCGGACGCCGATCGACCCCGGCGTCAGTGGTGCTCGTCGTCCGCCGGCGGCGGGGCTGCGGGTGTCCAGGACCGCAGCATCGGCACCCCGCGGGCGTTGAGCCGCTCACGTCCGGGGTGGAACCCCACCATGAGCAACAGCGGGAGCAGGACCACCACCACGATGCTCACCCACTGCCAGGTCGCCACACCGTCCCCTCCCCTCGGGAACCGCTCAATGGACTCACTCTAGCGAGGACAGCTCGACACCGACCGCTCGCTCGACCACCCGCACGAGCTCCACGTGGTCCGCCCCCTCGAGCTCCACGGCCGCCGCGCTGGTCAGCTGCTCGATCAGGTGCAGCACCGGAGCATCGACCTCGGCGCCGGCCAGCACGCTGCCCGCAAGCCGGACGTCCTTGGCCAGCAGGGCCAGCGCGAAGGTGTGGGGGAAGGAGCGGTCCAGGACCCGGTCGGGGATGAGGGTCTCCGTGGCGAAGGAGCGGCCCGTCGACCCCGCGATGACCTCCAGCGCCGCCTGCGGTGCGACCCCTTGCGCCGCCAGCGCTGTCAACCCCTCCGCCGCCGCCCACAGCGAGGTCGCCAGCAGCGCGTTGTTGACCGCCTTGACGGCCATCCCGGCGCCGACGTCCCCGACGTGCACGACCCGCGCCGCGACGGCGTCCAGTACCGGGGTGACCGCGGCGAGGTCCTCGGCGTCCCCGCCCACCATCACGGTCAAGGCGCCGCGGTGCGCGCCGTCGGTCCCGCCCGACACGGGGGCATCGAGGTAGCCGACGTCGTAGCCGGCCAGCAGGGCGGCGACGTCGCGGGCCCCTGCGGGATCACCGGAGGTGTGGTCGATCCACACCGTGCCGGGGGCGAGCTGCGGGCCGAGCGCCGTGGCCAGCGCGGCCACCTCGACGTCGGTGGGCAGGCAGGTGCACACCACCTGGGCACCCGCCACCTCGGCGAGTTCGAGGGCCGCACGGCTGCCGTGCTCCGCGGCGTGGGCCTCCGCCACCGAGGTGGTGCGGTTCCACACGGTGGTCGGCCAGCGGGCGGCGAGGTTGGCGGCCATCGGCCGACCCATCGCGCCGAGGCCAAGGAAGGCCACCTGTGTGGTCTCGTTCGGTTGCATGCTGGTCTCCGTCGTCGGATCGGTCACGGGCGGATCGGCTCGGGGTCGGTCCAGGCCATGGTCGCGCCCGGGGTGACGTCCACCTCGTCGAACCAGCCCCCCGGGACCTCCAGGGCGGCGGTGTACGGCGCGTCGGGGGCGGTGGTCGGGCACGCACCGGGGTCCTCGGCCTCGCAGGGGACCATGGTGGCCACGGTGTGGATCGTGCCGTCGTCAGCGGCGAAGGCGATGTCGAGCGCGATCAGGGTGTTCCACATCCAGAACCCGCCATCGCGCTCCTCATCGAAGAGGAAGAGCATGCCGGTGCCCCCCGGGAGATCCGTGACCTCCATCAGACCCCGTTGCCGGTCGGCAGCGGTGGCCGCGACCTTGGCAGCCACCTCGACGTCATCGCCAGCGGTGGTGGTCACGGTGACCACGGTCTCGTCGAGGTGGTCGATGGCCGGGTGCAGCGGCGCGAGGGTGGAGTCGGTCGCGGTGTCGACCTGCTCACCATCGGGCGGGGTCGTCGCTGTGCAGCCGACCGCCGCCGCCAGGGGCAGCACCATCAGGCAGCACAACGCCGGCATCCACGAGCGTGCGCCCCGCCTGGTCCTCATACCGGCACGCTACCGCCGGTCGTGGCGACGACGCCTACGCTGCGGGGCCACGCACAGGAGGAGCACGGTGCACGAGCTCGCCGTCACGGCCATCGGGACCGACCGCCCCGGCATCGTCGCCGCGGTCACACGGATCCTGCACGAGCGCGGGGGCAACCTCGAGGACTCGGCGATGACGATCCTCGGGGGCCAGTTCGCCATCGTGCTGCTGGTGGCAACCGAGGACGCGCCCGACGCCTTGCGGGACGCGCTCCAGCAGGCCACGGCCGAGCTCGGGCTGACCATCTCCGTGTGCCGCACCGAGGGTGCGGACCAGGGCGCCGACCCCACCCACCTGCTCAGCGTCTACGGCGCCGACCGGCCCGGGATCGTGGCCGGAGTGACGGGCGCGCTGGCCGAGGTCGGGGCCAACATCGTCGACCTCGAGACCCAGGTCATCGGCGACAGCGAGCAGCCGGTCTACGCGATGCTGATCGAGCTGGCCACCGACGACGATCACGCCGTCGCCGGTGCGATCGCCGGGGCCTGCGAGGAGCTCGGCGTCGACCACACCCTGCGCACCATCGATGCGGAGACCTACTAGGTGGCGGTCAGGCGCGTCGTCACCTACCCGGGCCGTGTCCTCAAGGGGCTCACCGGCCCGGTGGGCGAGATCGGTCCCCGCGAGCGACAGCTCGCCCAGGATCTGGTGGACACGATGTACGACTCGCCCGGCTGCGTCGGGCTGGCCGCCCCCCAGCTCGGGGTGGCCTCCCGCGCCTTCGCGATGGACGTCTCCGTGATGCGCAAGCCCCCGCCGGGCAACCACGGTCTGGTGGTGCTGTTCGACCCGGAGCTGGTGCTGGCCACGGGCTCGGAGCTGGCCCGTGAGGGGTGCATGTCGGTGCCGGACTTCACCTGCGACATCCGCCGTGCCACCGAGGTGGTGGTCCGCGGCACGACGCCTGAGGGGGAGGTCCGGGTCGTGGAGGCCGGCGGCTTCGAGGCCCGGGCCTTCCAGCACGAGCTCGACCACCTCGACGGCCTGCTGGTGCTCGACCGGGTCGCGGCCCGCTCGGACGTCTTCCCCCGGAAGCGCCGCGCCAAGAAGGGCGAGCACCTCAAGTAGCGCGCAGCGCTCGAGGCGGGATCGCGGCCCTCACCGCGGCAGGGCGCGGCAGGCGGTGTTGGCGTCGATCGCGACCTCGTCGGTCGCGCGGTCCAGGGCCACGGTGATCCGGATGCCGTCGCGGCGAGCGAACACCTCGTCGGGGCGGTCGCCGGGCACCAGCTCGTAGTTGGCCGCGGACAGCACGGCCGCAGCCGCGTCCAGCACGTCCACGTCCTCGGGGATCGGGCCGCGGACCGACAGGCGGTTGGCGGCACCGTCGGAGGCGGTCACCAGCTCACAGGGCTGGCGCTGACCCAGCGGCGTGGCGCTGGTGACCTCGAGGCCGATCACCTCGATGAGCTCGTCGGTCAGGGCGACGATCTCCTCCTCGGCCTCGTCGATGCGGATCGTGGCCTCACCGAACCGGGAGCAGCCCGCCAGCGCGATGGCCAGCACCAGCGCCACGGCGAGCAGCACGCCACCTCGGTGCTGGTGCCACGGGACCGACCCCACCCTGACCTCCGCTGGTTCACCGCCGACGCGACCGACCACCTCGACGTCGCCGCCAGCGTACGGCGCACCCGGGGCCGGGCCGGCCTCCAGCCGACCACCGCGCACCGGCAGCCGGCGGCACCTCCGCCCCGCCTGACGCCCCTGTCACGTTGGTCGCGGGGGTGGCCGCTCGTACACTGCTCTCGGCGCGTGACGGGGCACCGGGAGCCGTTCCCCGCCACTCCAGACGAGGGAGCGCAGCCCGTGACCGACGAGACCCTGCTCACGTTGTTCCGCGTCATCGCCGGCACCGCGACGCTGGCGTTCTTCGGCGCCTGGGCGGTACGACGGGGCACCTTCCTCGTGCAGCTCACCCGGGCCGCGCAGTCCAACCCGGAACGCAACATCGGCACCGCCTTCCGGGCGAACATCCGCCACGCACTGGTCAACATCCTCGGGCACAAGAAGCTGCTGAAGTGGACCCTGTCGGGGGTCGCGCACTTCTGGGTGATGTACGCCTTCTTCGTCCTGCAGACCACGGTGCTGGAGGCGATCGGTGAGCTGTACGTCGGCCCGTCCTTCCAGCTGCCGCTGCTGAACGCCATCGAGCTGTTCGGGATCACCGCCTACGACGTGCTCGGCTTCTCCCAGGACATGCTGGGCCTGCTGTCGCTGACCGGTATCGCGATCTTCGCCGGGATCCGCTTCGCCCAGAACCCCGCGGGCCGGGGCCGCGGCTCCCGCTTCGCCGGCTCCAACCTCAACCAGGGTTGGTGGGTGCTCAGCGCCGAGGTGCTGGTGGTGTGGACCCTGTGGACCGCCCACGGCGTGCGCTACGCCAAGGGCTTCGCGCCCACCGACGCCGCACTGATCTCCAACAACATCTTCGGCGAGGCGATGCTCGGCATCGCGCCCCTGACGCTGGAGTGGATCGGCGCGATCAACCTCGTCGCCCACCTGGCCATCGTCGGCGGGTTCCTGGTCTTCACCCTGCACTCCAAGCACCTGCACATCATCACGATCCCCTTCCAGGAGCTCACCCGCGACCCGAACCGCACCACCGCGCTGGGCAAGCTCACCTCGGAACCGATCGACCTCGAGAACATGACCGAGGAGACGGTGCTGGGCGTCGGCGCGATCGAGCAGTTCACCTTCGACCGGTTCCTGGACTTCCAGACCTGCACGGAGTGCGGACGCTGCCAGTCCCAGTGCCCGGCCTGGAACACCGGCAAGCCGCTGAGCCCCAAGATCCTGATCCAGGACCTGCGCGACCACATGTACGCCAAGGGCCCCTTCCTCCTGGGCAAGGTGGACGAGGCCGAGGCCGGCGACGTGATCAACATCCCCCTGGTGGGTGACGCCCCCGGTGCGGCCAGCGTGATCGACTACGACGTGCTGTGGTCGTGCACCACCTGCGGTGCGTGCGTGGAGGAGTGCCCCGTCGACATCCAGCACGTCGACACCATCGTGGACATGCGCCGCTACAAGGCGATGATGGAGTCGAGCTTCCCCGCCGAAGCCGGCGTGATGCTCAAGAACGTGGAGAACTCCGGCGACCCCTGGGGCGTGGGCCAGTCGAAGCGCGAGGAGTGGACCAACAAGCTCGACTTCGACATCCCCGTGCTGGAGCCCGGCGCACAGCAGGGTGGGCAGTACGAGTACATCTTCTGGACCGGGTGCGCCGGTGCGGTGGACGACCGCTCGGTGAAGATCACCCAGGCCACCGCGCAACTGCTCCACGACGCCGACGTGTCCTTCGCGATCCTCGGCAAGCACGAGACCTGCACGGGGGACCCGGCCCGTCGGCTCGGCATGGAGTACCTGTTCCAGATGCTCGCGCAGCAGAACGTGGAGCTGCTCAAGAGCGTCGGCGCGGACCGGACCAAGATCGTCGCGTGGTGCCCCCACTGCTTCAACACGCTCAAGAACGAGTACCCCGACTTCGACGGCAACTTCGAGGTGCTGCACCACTCCGAGGTGCTCGCCAAGCTGATCGACGAGGGCCGGCTGGTGGCCACCAACCAGCTGGACAAGCGGGTCACCTACCACGACCCCTGCTACCTCGGCCGCCACAACGAGGTGTACTCCACCCCCCGCCAGGTGGTGAACGCGGTCCCCGGCCTGCAGCCGACCGAGATGACCCGCTGCCGCTCCAACGGTTTCTGCTGCGGCGCCGGCGGCGCGCGCATGTGGATGGAGGAGAACATCGGCAAGCGCGTCAACATGGAACGTGTCGACGAGGCGCTCGAGCTCGACCCGGAGCTGATCACCACCGCCTGCCCCTACTGCACCACGATGCTCGAGGACGGCATCGCGCAGAAGACCCAGGAGGGGGCGCTCGGCGACGGTCAGGTCGAGGTGCTGGACATCTCCGAGGTGCTCCAGCGCGGGCGGATGCTGCCGATGGCCGCCCAGGGGGTGGCGCCCGTGGCTGCGGGGGAGACGGCCGGCGAGGAGGGCTGAGCGCCGTCACCGGCCACCCAGCCCGATCAGGCCGTCACCGCGGAAGGGTCGTTCGCCGGTGCGCGAGCTGCTGCAGGACCGCGGTGAGCATCTGCGGCTCGTAGCTGCGGACCTGGGACTTGCCGGCATCCTTGGCGGCGTACATCGCGAGGTCGGCGGCACGCAGCACCGCGTCGGGGGTGTCGCCGTCGGTGAGCATCGCCGCACCGATGCTGGCGCCGGTGCCGACCTCCTCCATCTCCTCGCCGAGGTCGTAGGGCTCGGTCAGCCGCGCCCGGACGCGCTCGGCGATGCGCAGCGCCTGCTCGAGGTCGTCCACCTCGTCGATCAGGACGGCGAACTCGTCGCCGCCGAGGCGCCCTGCGGTGTCCGCGGGGCGCAGGCAGGCGCGGATGCGCCGGGCCGCCTCCTGCAGGAGCCGGTCGCCGGCGCCGTGTCCCAGGCTGTCGTTGACCGTCTTGAAGTCGTCGAGGTCGAGGAAGAGCACCGCACCGCTGCGGGGTGGCCGTCGGCGTAGCCGGTCGTCGATCCGGATGCGGAACAGGCGCAGGTTCGCGAGCTGGGTGAGGGGGTCGTGGAAGGCCTGGTGCTCGAGCTCCTCCTCGAGCTGCTTCTCGCGGGTGACGTCCACGAGCACGCCGCGCTGGAGGCGTCGTCCCTGCTCGTCGGTGGAGACGCTGAACTGGTCCCGCAGCCACACGACGCCGCCATCCCTGCGGTGCATCCGGTAGGTCAGGGTCAGCGGCTCCGTGGAACCCGAGCGCAGGTGCGCATCGCAGCTGGCCAGCACCGCGTCACGGTCGCTGGCGTGGAGTTGCTGGAGCCACAGGCCGGGGGTGGCCGACCACTCCTCTGGGTCGTAGCCGAGCACCTGCTCGAGGCGGGGGCTGACGTAGGCGGAGGGCACCCCCGGGTCGGGATCGCCGGCGTACACCACGGCGGGCACCTGCTCCACCATGTGGCGGTAGCTCGCCTCGGCGGCCTCCAGCTCCGCCTGGAGCCGCTTCTCCTCGGTGACGTCCTGCAGCAGCCCGATGGCGAGGTGGCCACCGGCGTCGTCCTGCATGCTGGCGACCAGCAGGCGTCCCCACACGACGTGACCATCCCGGTGGAAGAACCGCTTGTCCAGGTCGAAGCGGTCGATCTCACCCGCCATGAGGGCGCTGAACAGCTCGTCGTTGCGGGCGATGTCGTCGGGGTGGGTGAACACCTCGAAGGGCAGCTCGGCGAACTCCTCCTCGGAGTAGCCGAGCATGCGGCGCAGGACGTCGTTGGTCAGCACCGTGCGCCGCTGTCCGTCCACGATGCCGACACCGATCGGCGCCAGGGCGATGATGCGTGCCAGCAGGGCGTGGGGCGCGTCAGCGAACGCCGATGCGAGGGCGGTGACATCGCTCACCGGAACCCTTCCCGTTCGGGCCACGACCGGCCGAGGTGCGTCGTCACGGCATCGCGCGCTCCCCCGTACGCGCTGCTGCCGTCCAGCCTAGGTGACCGGCGCCCGGACGGACCCCACGGACCG
>SKTN01000289.1 GCA_007117945.1 Nitriliruptoraceae bacterium
AGCTGCGACAGCTGGGTCGCGGCAGCGAGGGTGGCCTCATCCACCTCGGCGTCCAGCACCGCGGCGAAGCGAGCCAGGCGTACCATGCGCAGGGGATCATCGGTGAAGGAGGCCACGGGGTCGATCGGCGTCCGCAGCAGCCCCCGCCGCAGGTCGGCCAGGCCGCCGTGGGGATCGACGAACCGGAACGCCGGCACCTGGACGGCCATGGCGTTGACCGTCAGATCCCGTCGGGCGAGGTCCCCCTCGATCGTGTCCCCGTAGGTCACCTCGGGGTGGCGGGAGCCCGGCTGGTAGCTGTCGGCACGGAAGGTGGTGATCTCCACCCGCCGGGTGGGACGGCCCGGCTGCTCCCGCTGGCAGGAGACGGTCCCGAAGGCGGCACCGGTGAGCCACACCGCCGTGGCCCAGCCGTTGAGGATGCGCTCGGTGGCCTCCGGCGGCGCCGAGGTGGCGAAGTCGAGGTCGACCTGGTCGAGGACCGCCTCATCGCCGCCGGCGAGCAGGGTGTCACGCACCGTCCCGCCGACGAGGTGGAGCTCATGGCCCGCTGCCTCGAACCGTGCACCGAGCTCCCGGGCCTCGGGATAGACGTCGACCAGCCGTCCGAGCTGGACGGCCTGATCTGCGGTGAGCTGGACGTCGGTCACGACGGTGCGGTCTCCGGCGGGCACGCGGACAACCCGACACTCTAGGGCTCCACTGCGCCCCTGGATGCCGACCGGACGGCCGACCGGGCCCCGGGAGTGCGGGCTCCGGCTGCGTATGGTGCCATGGTGGTGCCCCCACGAGCTGCCCGTACCGTCCGGCCACGCACCACCGACCCCACCAGGCCCACCGTGAACGACGCCACCCCCGGCCCTCCGCCACCGCCACCACCCCCCTCGGCGCGGCCATGGTCCGAGTCCGCCCCGGCGACACCGCCCGTCCCCGGCGCCACCACCGGACAGGGCGAGGGCGGCACCCCGCAGGGTGCACCTGTGGGGTGGGGCCAGGGCGGGCCCGTCACCATCCAGGCCGGGGACGAGATCCCCCGCCCCGGACTCGACGACCGCGAGCGGGAGCTCGCTCCCGCCGTGATCACCTCGTGGCGCATCTCCTCCGGGCTGTCCTGGCTGCTGCCGGGTGCCATGGCGATCGGGCTCGCGGTGGTCATCGGGCCGCCGTGGACCTGGCTGGTCCTCGTCCTGCTCCTGGGCCTGGTGCTGTTCTCCGTGGTGTTCTACCCGCCCATGCGGTTCCGGCGGTGGCGGTGGCAGCTGACGGACCTGGCGATCGAGCTGCGCTACGGCGTGCTCCTGCACCGCAGGGAGACCGTCCCCTACTTCCGGATCCAGCAGATCGACATCGCCGCCGGACCCGTCGACCGGCTGCTCGAGCTCGCCAGCCTGCAGGTCACGACCGCCTCGGCCTCGGGGTCGGCGAGCCTGCCGGGCATCGCCGCCGAACAGGCGCCCCAGGTGCGCGCCGAGCTGCTGGCGCGCGCCGCGACGGCGGTCGCAGAGCACCCCGGGGACCTGCGCGATGCCGTCTGACGGACCCCCACCGCCCCCACCACCACCGGCGACCGCCGGGGGGCAGGGGCACCGGCCGGACGCCGGTGACCGGGATGCGGCTGCGACGGCGGCTGCGACGACGAGTGACTGGCTGGAGGGCACCGCACCGACCGCGGCCGTCGACCCCGCCCGGCCCTTCGCCACGCCCCGGCGCCTGCACCCCGCCTCCGTGCTGCTCGGTGTCCCCCTGGCCCAGGCCGTCCAGGCGCTGATCTTCCCCGTGGTCGCGACCCTGGCGGCGCCGCTGTGGTTGACCCTGCTGCTGCTCATGGTCGTGGCGATCATCGGCCTGATCGTGCGCCTGCTGGACTGGCGCATGCGGACCTTCTCCTTCGACGGCGAGGTGTTGCGGGTCGATCACGGCATCCTCAGCCGCAACCACCGCAGCCTGGACGTGGGCCGCATCCAGCAGGTGGAGATCCAGCGCGGCGCGATCCAACGCGTCTTCGGGCTGGCGGCGATCCGCGTGGAGACCGCGGGCAGCGCGGCCGAGCCGGAGGTGGATCTGCGCGTGGTGCCCGAGGAGGATGCCGTGGCGCTGCGCGCCGCGGTCCGGGCCAGCCAGCAACGGCTGAAGGGCCGCGCCACCGCCGACGAGTCGGACCAGGAGGCGGACGAGGAGGGCGAGGAGGTCCTCACGGTGCCGATGTCCCACGTGGTCATCGCCGCGGTCACCGGTGCGCGCCTGCTCGTGCTCCCGGCCGTGATCGGTGGTGCGCTGCAGTTCGTCGGCAACCAGGTCGGTCCCTTCGTCGACGACGTGATCGATCAGATGATCGAGCTGGGGCTGGCCGCCGGTGAGACCCCGACGGTCAGCGGACCCGACTGGCGGCTGGTCGCGGTGGCGGCCGCCGGGCTGCTCCTGCTGTCGGTGGTGGCGGCGATCGTGGTCAGCGTGCTGCGCGACGGCAACTTCCGCATCCGACGGGTGGACGAGGACCTCTACGTCTCGCGGGGGCTGCTGTCGACGCGCGACTCCGTGGTGCCCCTGCGACGGGTCCAGCTGGTGGAGGTCAAGCGCAACTGGATCCGGCGGGTCCTCGGCTTCGCGACGGTCCGCATCCGTTCAGCCGGTGGTTCGACGGGTGGGGAGGGGCGGGTCACCGTGCCCCTGCTGCCCGTCTCGGAGGTCGATCGCCTCCTCAGCGAGATCATGCCCAACGTGGACGGGGTGCCGGTGCTGCACTCCCACCCACCGCAGGCGCTGCGGCGCTCCCTGTTCCGCTGGCTGCGTCCGGCGACCCTGCTGGTCGCAGTGGTGTGGCTGGCACCGGTGGTCCTGCCCTTCGTCGACGATGCCGGCCTGATCGTCGACGCCCGGCCCTGGGTCCTGCTCCTGCTCCCGATCAACGCCGTGCTGGCCGTGGTCGAGTACCGCCAGCTCGCCCACGGGCTGACCGAGCTGGTGGTCGCCGCACGCAGCGGGGCGCTGTCGATCACCACGGCGCTGGCCCCGGTGGTCAAGGTGCAGGCGGTGACCAGCCGCCGCTCCCTGTTCCAACGTCGGCTCGGCCTGACCACGGTGCTGGTGCACGTGGCGGGACCCGGTGCCCTGGTCACCGTCCTGGACGCCGGACGGGACGCCGCCGCGCGGCTGCACGCCCGGCTCAGCGAGCACGCCGCCTCCCCGACCCCGGTGGTGACGCCCGCGCAGGACGCAGCCGGCCCGCAGGCCACGGGAACCCCGCAGGACGCCGCTGACGGCCCCGCCGACGCCCGGTCGGCGCCGGCTGGCGCTACGAGGCAGCCAGACCCGCGCCCCTGAGCGACACCCGGAAGTCGTGGGGGTTGGTGGCCGTGGCCAGGGCGTCACGCAGGGCGACCTCACCCGTCTGGTACAGCTCGAGCAGGTGCTGGTCGAAGGTCTGCATGCCGTAGTAGCCACCCTCGGCGATGGCGTCCGCGATCATCGGCAGCTGGGCCGGATCCACCAGGAACTCGTAGGTCCGCGTGGTCATCACCAGTACCTCGACGATGGCGATGCGGCCCTGCCCCGTGGCGCGCGGCGCCAGACGCTGGCACACGATGCCCTTCAGGGAGTTCGCCAGGGAGATGCGCGCCTGCCCCTGGCTCTCCTTGGGGTACATGTCCACGACCCGGTTGATCGTCTCGCGGGCGTCGGTGGTGTGCAGGGTGGAGATGACGAGGTGACCGGTCTCCGCCGCCTGCAGCGCCGCCTCGACGGTCTCGAGGTCGCGCATCTCCCCGATGAAGATGACGTCCGGGTCCTGCCGGGAGACCGCCTTCAGGCCGGTGGCGAAGTCCTTGGTGTCCACGCCGATCTCGCGCTGGTCGATCAGCGCATGGTCGTCGCGGTGCAGGACCTCGATCGGATCCTCCAGGGTGACGATGTGGCACCGGCGGGTGGCGTTGATGTGGCTGAGCATCGCCGCCGTGGTGGTGGTCTTGCCCGAGCCGGTGGGTCCGGTGACCAGCACCAGCCCACGCTGCTCCTCCGCCAGCTTGCGCACCGCCGGCGGGAGCCCGAGGGACTCGAAGGACTGGGTCCCCGGCAGCACCCGACGGCACACGATGCCGACGGAACCACGCTGCTTGAAGGCGTTGACGCGGAACCGCCCCACCCCGGCGATGGAGTAGGCGAAGTCGACCTCCTTGGCGACCTCGAAGGCCTCGAGCAGGCGGCTGTCCATCATCTCGTGGGCGAGCCGCTCGGTATCCCCCGAGGAGGTCGGCGGCAGGGTCGTCACCGGCTTGAGATCACCGTCGATCCGGACGAAGGCGGGGCCACCGACCTTGAGGTGCAGGTCGGACCCCCCCGACTCCACCAGGACCTGCAGGTACTCGTCGACGCTGGGCACGGCGGGTGGGCTCCTGTGTCCGACGGCTCCCGGGTCGGGCCGTCACCTCGCCGTTGGCATCGACGCCCGGGGACCCGACCTTGAGAGCGCCGACACCGCCCGCCAGGGGTCACACCTCCAGCAGGAGGGTCACCGGCCCGTCGTTGACCAGCTGCACCTCCATGTGGGCACGGAAGCGCCCCGTCGCCACCTCGGCACCCGCCGCGCGCAGCCGCTGGACCAGGTGCGCGATCAGGGGCTCGGCCTGCTCCGGCGGCGCAGCGGCGACGAAGGAGGGTCGCCGCCCCTTGCGGGTGTCCCCGTAGAGCGTGAACTGGCTCACCACCAGCACCGAGCCGCCCACCTCCGCGCAGCTGAGGTGCATCGCCCCATCCTCGTCGGGGAAGATGCGCAGCCCGTGGAGCTTGTCGGCGAGGCGCTCCGCCTGCACCGGGGTGTCGTCGTGGGTCACACCGACCAACGCGACCAGCCCGCGCCCGATCCGGCCGGTCTCCTGCGCGGGGGCGTCCGGGTGCTCGGCGGCCGTCACCGACGCCGAGGCGACCCGCTGCACCAGTGCCCGCATGTCCTGCTCCTCCGGTTCCGGGACCCGGAAACGACGGTCGGCCGGGGCCGGCCGACGGCATCCCGGCGCGGGAGGCTACGCCCCGCAGGAGACAGCGCGCTCGCTACCCTCGGCGCATGGCCAGGTACCCGACCAGACGCGCCACCTCCGCCGGTGGTGTCGTCTGTGACGACCGACCCGACGGTCGCCGGTGGGTGCTGCTGATCGCACGGCGCAACGCCGCCGGCAAGCCCCAGTGGACGCTGCCCAAGGGCGGTATCGAGGAGGGCGAGACCGACGAACAGGCGGCGCTGCGGGAGGTCCGTGAGGAGACCGGCCACGGCGCCGTGGTCGATGTGCTGCTCGGCACCATCGACTACTGGTTCGTCTGGCGTCCCGACCAGGTGCGTTACCACAAGTTCGTCCACTACTACTTCATGTGGTGGGACGGGCAGGTGGCGGGGCCGCGGGACGACGAGGCCGAGCACGTGGAGTGGGTGCCCCTGGAGGTCGCCCTGGTCCGGCTGGCCCACCGCAACGAGCGCAAGCTGGTCGAGAAGGCCCGCGGCGCCGTACCCGAGCGACCGCAGCCACCCCGCCACGCCGCCGCGGGGATCGACGGGTGAGGAGTCGGCGCGACCCCGGTCGCGCAGGCGCGTCGCTCCTGCTGCTGGCGGCCCTCGTCCTCCTGCCCGTGGCCACCCCGCCCCCGGCTGCCCTCGCACAGGACACCACCACGGAGCCCAGCGCCCGCCTGACCGTGAGTGCCCTGGAGGGCGTGCTCGGCCCCGGCTCCGCGCCGGTGCCCGAGGATCCCGCCGAGGAGGTGGACCACGCCGAGGACCTCGAACTCCGGGTCCTGGTCGAGAACGACGGCCAGGTGCCGCTGAGCGCCGCGCAGCTGGTGGTGGAGGTCCACCCACCCACCCTGACCCGGGGGCTGCTGGCCAACGCCCTCGACGGGGAGCTCCCCGGCCCCGCGATGCACGTCCACACCCAACCCCTGCGCACCGATGGCTCGCTGGCTCCAGGTGCCGTGGCGGGCCTGACCGACACCTTCACACGCGACGAGGTGGCGTGGGCCGGGGATGCCGGCGGCGTCCACCCCGTCCGGATCGCGGTCACCCTGGGGACCCGGGTCCTGGACGAGGTGATCACCGCGGTGGTGTGGCTGAACGAGCCCGTCACCGAGCCCATGCTGACCTCCCTGGTCTGGCCCGTGGACGCTGCACCCTGGCGGGGGCCCGGCGGTGACTACCCGGAAGGCCTGGAGCGCGAGACCCGCCCCGGTGCCCGCCTCGACGGGCTGGTGGGCGCCGTGGAGCGGGGCCCCGCGAACGTGCCCGTGGTGCTGGCCCCCGCCGCCCACCTGCTCGAGGACCTCAGCGACCGCGCCGACGGCTACACCGCCCTGGTACGGACCGAGGCGGGGCGTCTGGAGTCCCGGGTGGTCTCCGCCTCTGCCGACAGCGCCGCCGACGCCTCGGCGCTGCTCAGGCGGATCCGTACCGTGGCCGGGGACCTGGTGCTCGCCCCCGTCAGCGGCTCCTACGCCGACGCGGACCTGCCGGCGCTGCTGGCCGGGGACGACACCCTGGCGGAACTCGCGGCCATCGCCGCCACCGACGGACGCCGTCGCGTCCAGCTCCAGCTCGGCACCGAGGTGGACGGTGCCACCCACCTGGTGCTCGGCCCCCTCGACGAGGAGGCCCTCGACGTCCTCCCCGGTGAGACCCTCCTGCTCCCGGCGGAGGCCACTGACCTCCCCTCGCTGGGCAGCGATCCCGACCTGGGAGCGCCCGTGCGTCAGCTGCGCGCGCCCTCGGGCCGGCTGCTGACGGGCCTGGTGGCTGACCCCTACCTGCGCGCGGCACTGGACGAGCTGAACGCCGCTGAGGGCGGGGTCGCCACGGCCCAACGGGTCGTCGCGGAGTCCGCCATGGCGTACCTCGCCGCCCCGGCCGAGGCGGACCGCGGCCTGGTGCTGCTGCCCTCGTTGACCTGGGACCCACCCGGCGCGGTCGCCGAGGACCTCCTCAACACCCTGGGTGACGCCAGCTGGCTGCGGTTCGTCGCCCCCAACCAGCTGGCGACCGAAGCGCGCCGCGACATGGGCGCCCTCGGCCTGGCACCCCACCTCGAGGGGTCCTTCGCGCCGGTGATCGCCGCGGACCTCACCACGGCGTGGGAGGGCCTCGAGGCTGCGCTGGGCGCCTCACCCCCCGGCACCACACGACTCCAGGAACGGCCGACGGAGCAGCTGCGCGAGGACCTGATCCGAGCCGCCTCCCGCTGGTATCGGGGGCCTCGGGAGGGTGACGCCGCAGCGCTGATCCGCGACGTCCAACGCACCGTCGACGCCACCTTCGGTGAGGTCTCCCTGGCCGCTGCGTCGGTGACCCTGACCTCCGACACCGGCGAGGTACCCGTGACCATCCGGCGGGACCGGGGCGGACCCCTCCTGGTCAGCGTGCAGGTCGAGTCCCAGGGGCGCCTGCTGTGGCCTGAGGGCAGGACCTCGGAGGTCCTTGAGCTGGACGAGGAGGGTTCGACGACGGTGACCTTCCCCACCCGTGCGGTGTCGACGGGCACCTTCCCCGTCACCGTGACCATCACCGACCCCAGCGGGACCGAGGTGCTGGCGCGTGACACCCTGTCCGTGCGCTCAACGGCGCTGTCGCGACCGGCGCTGACCGCCATGGCAGGGCTGGTGATCGTGCTCCTGCTCATCGGCTCACTGCGACGACCGGAACGCCCACGTCTCGAGGTGGTGCGCGATACTGGGAGCCGGACGGAGTGAGACCACCCCCCGTGTGGAGCGAGGAGCGCCGATGCGGCAGCTACGAGGTGAGGACGGCGACATCATCATCAGCTGGCTCATCCGGCTGGTCCTCACCGTCGCGGTCCTGGCCCTGGTGGTCTTCGAGGCGGGAGCCGTAGCCTTCGCCCACCTCGGCGCGGACGATGCCGCCGGCGAGGTCGCGCGTGCCGGAGAGGTTGCCTACCGTGCAGCAGGGTCGCTTGCAGCCGCACAGGATGCGGCGGAGGACGTCGCACGGTCACGCGACGTCGACCTCGTGACCTTCGAACATGAGGGAGCGACACTGGTGGTGGAGGTCGAACGGCAGGCGCAGACCCTGGTGCTGCACCGCATCCCGGCGCTCGCGCCGGTCGTCTCGCGCGTCGGCGAGCGGCGCGCGGACATCGGGAACTAGCGGTGGCTGCACGCTCCGGACGCACCCGACCCGAGGACCCCGCCATGGCGGCCGAGGTCCCGGACGACGATGCGCCGACCTTCGTCGGCGACGATGGGTTCGAGGCCCCCTCGCCGGGGGCGAGCGGTGGGTCCGACGACACCCCACGGGCGACGCCTGAGGACACCCCGGACGCCGC
>SKTN01000180.1 GCA_007117945.1 Nitriliruptoraceae bacterium
GGCATGACGGATCCCGGCGGCGCGGAGACCCGGGAGCCGGCACCGACGGACCGCCGTCGTCGCTGGCTGCGCGCCGGCACCGCCGCAGCCCTGCTCGTGGCGGCCGCCGCCCTCGCCCCCTCCCTGACCGCCCTGGTCACCGTTGCCGACGGGCTCGGCTTCGACGTACCCCGCCCCTGGGCCGCCGACGTCCAGCGTGCACCAGCAGTGATCGGCGACGTCGACGTGGACCGTTACCTGCCGGAGCGCAGGCCGCGGGCGGGGCGCGTCGCCGGCAGCCCGACCCCGGCACCGAGCCAGGCTGCGGACCGGCCCGCCGTGGTGCTGCTGCCGGGTGCGACCCCCGCGGGGCGTGACGACGGGCGCGTGGTGGACATCGCCACCGCCTTCGCCCGCACCGACCGGGTCGTGGTCGTGCCCGAGCTCGAGGTGTACGACGAGGACCTGCGCCCCGAGGACGTGGCACGCATCGTGACCATCGCCGCCGCGCTGTCCGAGCACCACGACCGGGTGGTCCTGGCCGGACTGTCCTTCGGCGGCAGCCTGGGGCTGCTCGCCGCGGGGGAACCCGAACTCGAGGACCGCGTGGCCCTGGTCGCCACCTTCGGCGCCTACGCGGACCTGGCCGGGGTGGTCCAGGCGGCGACCACGGGGGTGTCCCTGGTCGAGGATGCCCGCTACCCGTGGGAACCGGATCCCCGCGCGGGCGAGGTGGTACGGGAGCAGACCCTCGAGCTCCTCCCGGCCGGCGATCGCGCCGAGGTGGCGGCGGCCCTGGACGGCGAGGTGGCCGCCGATGATCTCGACGCACCCCTGCGAGCGGTCCACGACCTGCTGACCGACCCCGACCCCACCCGGACCCGGGACCACCTCGACGCGGGTCCCGCAGCGGTGCGCGAGCGGATCGCCGAGGTGTCCCCCACCCACGCCGCCCCCGAGCTGCAGGTCCCCCTCATCGCCCTGCACGCCCGGGACGACCCCGTGATCCCCCACGCCGAGCTGCGCCGGCTGGCAACGACCTACCCCCAGGCCCGAACCCTGGACCTGGTGACCTTCGACCACGTCGGACTCGGTGACGACGACCACGGTTGGTGGGTGACCCTGCGGGACCTGTGGCAGACCTCGCGTTTCGCCCGGGCGATCCTCACGGCGCGCTGACCCCGGGCCAGCCCGGCGGTGCCCCGGGGCCCGGCAGGCTTCCCTACCGTGGGGCCCCTACAGGCGCCACGGGTGGACGGGACGAGGATGGTGGGTGCGGTCGTCGGCGGGGCGCTGTTCCTGCTCGGGCTGCTGTTGGCCTTCCGTACGCCCGTGCTCCTCGGCCGACTGCTGCCGCTGAGCGCCATGGCCGCGGGCAGCATCGTCCTGGTCGCCAGCGCGGCCGCCCCCGGTCGGGCGGTGACGGTCACGCTGATGGCCCTGACGGTGGTGCCGATGCTGCTGGCCGCCCGGTGGCTGGAACGCCGCCTCGACCGGGACCGGGATGCGCCCACGTCCCTCGACGAGCAACCCCGGTGACCGCCACGACCATCCCGTGGCCGTGGCTGTTCGCGGCGATCGCCCTACCGGCGCTCGGCGGTGTCGCCACCTGGCCCCTGCGGGGACGGGCCCGCAGCGCCACCGCGGCCGCCACCCTGCTGGTCTCCGCGGCCGCGGCGCTCGCCCTGGTGGTCGCGATCGCGCGCAGCCCGGGCCCGGCGACCTGGGAACTGACCGGACCGGCCGGTTCCTCCCTGACCCTGGTCGCCGACGGGCTGTCCGCCGGCCTGCTCCTGATCGTGGCCCTGGTCGGCAGCGGCGTCGGCGCGGTCGCCCTGTGGGAGGATCGTGACGATGCCCGGCAACGGCACCGCGGTCACTGGCCCCTGTCCCTGGTGCTGTGGGCGGGGCTGGTCGCCCTGGCCCTGGTCGGGGACCTGCTGTCGGCCTACCTCCTGCTGGAGCTGGTCGGGCTGTGCGGTGCGCTCCTGGTGACCTTCCGTGGCGGCCGCGCCCCCCTACTGGCGGGTGCCCGCTACCTCGTCGCGGAACTGGTCGCCTCCCTGACGATGCTCTTCGGCGTCGCACTCGTGTGGTGGCAGGCGGGCACGGTGGCCTACGCCGGTCTCGGCGCCGCGCTGGCCGACACCCGGTTCGGCTGGGTGGGGCTGGCCGTCATCACCGTCGGCCTGCTGGTGAAGATGCCCCTGGCGCCGTTGCACATCTGGCTGCCCGCCGCCCACACCCAGGCACCGAGCGCCGTCAGCCCCTTCCTTTCCGGGGTGATGGTCAAGGCCGCCGTCGTCGTCCTGGCCCGCCTGTGGTTCCTGTCCACCCCCGAGCTGCTCACCCCCGAGGCCGCGCGGCTGCTCGGCGGTCTGGGTGCTCTGGCCGTGGTGTGGGGGTCGCTGACCGCCCTGCGCTCCCGGGGGCTCAAGCGCCTGGTGGCGGCCTCCACGGTGTCCCAGCTCGGGCTGCTGCTGCTGTCGGTGCCCCTGGTGGCCGCGGGCGCGCTCCAGGGGTGGACCGGGGCGCTGGTGCTGGTGGTCACCCACGGGGTGGCCAAGGCGGCGATGCTGCTGGCCATCACGTGTATGGCCGAGAGCGCCGCCGACGCCGAGGTGGTACGCGCCGGTGACGGCGAACCTCCCCCGATGGGCCACGACCCCGAGCTCGACCGCCTGGCGGGCAGCGCCACCCGCCGCCCCGTGGCCCTGCTGGCCTTCGGTGTCGCCGCGCTGAGCCTGGTCGGCCTGCCACCCACGGGTGGCTTCATCGCCAAGTGGTACCTGCTGCTCGGTGCCGTCGCGCTGGACCGCTGGTGGATCGTGGGCACGATCGTCCTGGCCACCCTGCTGACCGCGGCCTACCTGACACGCTTCCTGCTGCCCGCCTTCGCCACCCCAGAGGAGTCACCGCCCACGCGCGCCTGGGACGCGCGCGACGTCGTCGCGCTGCTGCTGGCGGCCACGACCCTGGTGTTCGGGCTGCTGCCCCGCCTGCTGGTCGACCTCGCACAGGTCGGCGCTCCGGTGTCGGGGGGCTGAGATGGGCACGGGAGGGCGTCGATGACCGGGGGTGGCGGGCTGCTGCTCGCGTTGATGGCGGCGTCCTTCCTGCCGGCGGCGCTGATCTTCCCCCTGCCCGAGGCCTGGGAGACGACCCGGCGCACCATCAACCTCGTCGGCGCCGGGGTCAAGGTCGTCCTGGTCGTGGTGCTCGCCATCGGGGTGTTCACCGGCGCGCAGTACGAACTGCGGGCCACCTTCCTACCCGGTATCGACCTGGTGCTGCGCGCCGACCCCATCCCCGTGCTCTTCGTGTTCCTCTCCGCACTGCTGTGGTTCACCACCACCATCTACGCGATCGGCTACCTGGCGCGCGGTGACCACCGCTCCCGCTTCTTCGGGTTCTTCAGCCTGTGCGTGGCCTCCACGGTGGGGATCGCCCTGGCGGGCAACCTGGTCACCTTCCTGCTGTTCTACGAGCTGCTCACCGTGACCACCTACCCCCTCGTGGTCCACCAGGGCGATGAGAAGGCCCGGGCCGCAGGCCGGGTCTACCTGCTCTACACCGTCACCGGCGGCGCGGTCCTGCTGCTCGGCACGGTGTGGCTCCAGGTCGTGGCCGGCACGGTCACCTTCGGTGACACCGCGGTGCTCACAGGGCTCGCCAGCGAGCAGCGCACCACCCTGACCGTGATCTTCGTGCTGCTGATCGCCGGGCTCGGCGTCAAGGCGGCCCTGGTGCCGCTGCACGGCTGGCTGCCGCGGGCGATGGTGGCCCCCGCACCCGTCAGCGCCCTGCTCCACGCCGTAGCCGTGGTCAAGGCCGGCGTCTACGGCATCGTGCGCGTCGTCCACGACCTCTACGGCGCACCCCTGGCCACCGAGCTCGGCGTGCTCACACCCCTGGCCGTGCTCGCTGCGGTCACGATCGTCTACGGCTCCCTGCGCGCGCTGGTACAGGACGACATCAAACGCCGTCTGGCCTTCTCCACGGTCAGCCAGCTGTCCTACATCGTGCTCGGCGCGAGCATCGTGAGCCTGGTCAGCGTGACGGGCGCCCTGGCCCACCTGGTCCACCAGGGGGTGATGAAGGTGACCCTCTTCTACTGCGCCGGCATCCTGTCCCGCAACTACGGCATCAGCCGGGTGAGCCAGATGGCGGGCGCGGGTCGGCGGGCTCCGGTGACCATGACGATGCTCACCATCGCGGCACTGGGCAAGATCGGGGTCCCGCCCACGGTCGGCTTCGTGACCAAGTGGCACCTCGGGCTCGGGGCCGCCGACGTCGGCCAGACGTGGGTGATCGCGGTGCTGCTCGCCTCCAGCGCGCTCAACGCGGCCTACTTCCTGCCGATGCTCTCCCGCGCGTGGTTCGCCCGGGAGGAGGAGGTCCCCGCCCACCCGAGGGCGGCCTCGGCCGCGGCCGCCGTGACGCCTGCGGGGGTCAGGATCACCGGCAGCTCCATCATCGCCAAGCTCCGCGAAGCGGACCTGTGGCTGCTGTTCCCCGCGGTGCTGACCGGGACCAGCGTGCTGGTGCTCGGCATCCTGGCCGGACTGCCCTCCAGCCCCGTCGACTGGGCGGAGGGCATCGCCCGGGTGCTGTTCGAGGGGCGGCCATGAGCACCTCACCCCTGCTCCTGCTGAGCCTGCTGCCGCGGCTGGACCCGGCCCTGCTCTCCGCCACGCTGCTGTGGACCGCGCCCCTGGCCCTGCCCCTGCTGGCCGCGCTGCTGGCCCCGCTGCTGCCGGCGCCACGCCGCTACCCCCTCACGGTGGTCGCGACCCTGCCCGCGCTGCTGTTCGCGCTGCTCCCACCGGCCGGACCACCCCCCGACCTGACCTGGCTGCTGCTGGACCTGGAGCTCGGTGTGGCCGGGCCGCGGCGGCTGCTGCTGGCCGCGATCGCGGGTGTGTGGCTGGCCGGCGCCGTCGCGGCCCGCGAGCTGCTGACCTCCCGGCTCGGGACGGCCACGGTGTGGCTGGTGGCGCTCACGGGCAACCTCGGTGTGGTGCTGGCCGACGACCTGGTCACCCTCTACGCCGCCTTCGCCGTCATGACCTTCGCCGCCTACCCCCTGGTCGTCCACGACCGCACACCTGCGGCGCGGCGTGCAGGCCGGGTGTACATCGTGCTGTCGGTGCTCGGTGAGGCGCTGCTGCTCTCCGGCCTGCTGGTCGCGGCCAGCCGGGCTGCCACCACCTCCCTGGACGGCCTTGCCGAGGCGGTGGCCATCGGGCAGGTCCCCACGGGCGTGCTCGGGCTGATGGTCGCGGGCTTCGCGGTCAAGGCCGGGGTCATCCCTGTGCACCTGTGGCTGCCCCTGGCCCACCCGGCGGCGCCCGTACCGGCCAGCGCGGTGCTCAGCGGCGCGATGATCAAGGCAGGGGTGGTGGGCTGGCTGTCGGTGCTGGCCCTGGAGGCGGGACCGCCCGCGGTCATCGGGCAGGTCCTGATCGCGGTGGGGGTGGTGTCGATCCTGGTCGCGGCCCTGCTGGGCGTGACCCAGGACAAGGTCAAGGTCGTGCTCGCCTACTCGAGCATCTCCCAGCTCGGCTTCATCACCGTGGTGGTCGGCGTGGGTGCCACCGATCCGACGCGGGGCGTCGCCGCGGCCACGGCCGTCGCCGCCTACGTGCTGCACCACGGCCTGGCCAAGGCTGCGCTGTTCCTCAGCGTCAGCGTCACCGACCTGCTGCCCCGGCGCGTGGTGCTCGCGGGGACGGCCTTCGCGGGCCTGGCCCTGGCGGGAGCACCGGCGACCAGCGGTTACCTGGCCAAACAGGCCGCCAAGGACACCGTCGGCCTCCTGCCCGCGCCCATGGGTGACCAGGTGACCCTGCTGCTGTCGGTGGGCGCCGTCGGCACGACCCTGCTGATGGCACGGGTGCTGGTGCTCCTGACACGTGCGACCGCGCCCACGCCCGCCCCGGGCGACGTGCCACCGCCGCCGAGGTGGTCCGGGCCCACGATCGCCTGGAGCGGGCTGCTGGTCGGCGTGGCTACCGCCACCTTCCTGCTGCCACCGCTGCTGACCGACACCTGGCCGGCACCCCGCTTCACCGCGAGCGCGGTGGTCGCGGCCAGCTGGCCCGTGCTGGTCGGTGTCGGCCTGGCCGTCGGTGCCGCCTGGCTGCGACCCCGCATCGCCGGCGGCGACCGGGCCGCACGCTGGCGGCCACCACCGGGGGACGTGGTGGTGCTCCTGGAGGCTGCCACGCGCGGGCTCGGGCGTCTGCTGCGCCGGGGCATGGATGTCGGCGTCCGTGCCGGCGACCGTCTGCGAGCGGCGGGTCGGACCGTGCACGCCCGCGTCCACCCCCTGGAGGCCTTCGGCCGCCTCGACGAGCTGCTGACACGCTGGCGGGCGCTCGGGCTGTCCTTCCTGGTGGTGGCACTGCTGCTGCTGTGGACCCTGCGTCCCTGAGACGAGCGTTGCGCCGACCCCGGGTCCACGCCCCCATCGGTGATGCGCCATACTGAAGGCGCGACCTCCGCGAGGAGGGCACCCGTGGCGTCCCGCTTCGCTGCACTCGCCTTCGACTACGACGGCACCCTCACCGAGTCCGACCGCCTCTCCCCGACGGTGCTCTCGCACCTGCGCGCGGTGCGCCAGGACGGTACGAGGCTGGTCCTGGTGACAGGGCGGATCCTGGCCGAGCTCCGGCACGTGGCCCCCGACGTGGAGGAGGAGTTCGACGCCGTGGTCGCGGAGAACGGCGCCGTCCTCCTCGACCAGGACGGCATCCGCGATCTCGCGACAGCCATCGATCCACGGCTCGCACAGGCGCTGGCCCACCGGGATGTGTCGGTGCGGTCCGGGCGGGTGGTCCTCGCCGGACGGGCGCGGGACGCCGGCACCGCCCTGGAGGAGATCGGCCGGCTGGGTCTGGACTGCCAGCTGGTCCGCAACCGTGGCGAGCTGATGATCCTGCCCAGCGGGGTCAGCAAGGGCACGGGGTTGATGGAGGCCCTCGCCGAGCTCGGGGTCTCGCGCCACAGCACCCTGGCTGTCGGGGATGCGGAGAACGATCTGCCCCTGCTGGCCGCCGCGGAGGTCGGCGTGGCCGTGGCCAACGCTGTGGACAGCTGCAAGCGCACCGCGGACCTGGTGCTCGAACGCCCCGACGGTGATGGCATCGTCGAGTTGCTGACGGGCCCCGTGGTGTCCGGCGCCCAGCGGGTCCTGCCCCGCCGACGCCGCCTGGTCCTGGGTCACGACAGCGACAGCAGCCCGGTCAGCATCGCGGCGTCACCCCATACGCTGCTGATCACCGGCGCCAGCGGTGCTGGCAAGTCCTTCCTGGTGGGGCTGTTGGTCGAACGACTGGTGCAGCAGCAGTACGGCGTCCTGGTGCTCGACCGCGAAGGCGATCACGCGGTGCTGGCGGCACGCCGAGGGTTGCTCGTGCTCAACGGCGCGAGTCACCTGCCACCACCGGCCGAAGTCGTGGAGCTGTTCGCCCACCGCTTCGCGAGCCTGGTCGTGGACGTCTCTCTGCTGACCAGCGAGGAACAGGACGACTACACCGCGGAACTGCTCCCCCTGGTCGTCGCGCACCAGCTGACCACCGGATCGCCGCAGTGGGTCGTGCTCGACGAGGCCCACGCCCTCTCCGACCATCCGAGCTGGGGCGCTCCTCCGGGAACGGGCCACATCCTGGCCACGCACCGCCCCGACCACCTCCCTGCCCAGGTACGGGCGCGGATCGACACCATCGTCGTCCTGCCCGGCTCCGGCGAAGGCGTCGAGCAGATGCGCCACGCCGTGGAACAGCTCCCCATCGGCGGTGCCGCGCTGGTGCGGCTCGCCGACGGGCTGTGCCGTGGCCAGGGTGCGCTCGCAGCCGGCTCCGGGGGTCCACCGGTCGCCTTCCACCTCGATGAGCGGTTCACGCGCCACGTCCGTCACTGGCACAAGTACACCGACGCGCAGCTGCCGGAGCACCTGCGCTTCCGCTTCGGAGACGGGGGCTGTGAGGGCATCGCAGGCAACGTCCGGGAGTTCCACCGCGGCCTGCGTCGCATCAGCCCCGAGGCGTTGACCACGCACCTGCTCCACAGTGACCTGTCGCGCTGGGTCCGCGAGGTCCTCAGCGAGGAGGGGCTCGGCGCCGCGGTCGCCGACATCGAGCACGCGGTGCGCTCCAGGGTCGAGGACGTGGAGACCGCCCGCCTCACCCTGCTCCAGGAGGTCGAGGAGCACTTCCTCGGCTGAGCCGGCCCCCCTCGCCCTGCGCCCGGGGTCCTAGACTGGCAGCCGCGGTGATGCCGGCGGACGA
>SKTN01000169.1 GCA_007117945.1 Nitriliruptoraceae bacterium
GCTGCCCGCCTCGCGATCCGTATGGACGCCGGGGTGATCACCGACGTGTCGGGCATCGAGCTGGCCGACGACGGCCGCTGGACGGCCACCAAGGAGGTGTTCGGCGGTGACATGATCACCAAGAGCACCGTCGCCGAGGGCAAGCTCAGCTTCCTCGGTGTGGCCTCCAACGCCTTCCCCGCCGAGCCGGGCGACGCCGGCCCCGCGGAGCTCGTGGCCATCGACCACAGCCTGTCGGAGGAGGCCAAGGGCGCCAGGGTCACCGAGGTGGAGAAGGTCGCCGGCGCGGACCGGCCCGACATCAGCGAGGCCGCCGTGGTGGTCGCCGGTGGGCGCGGGCTCGGCTCCGAGGACGGCTTCCAGCTGATGGAGCAGCTCGCCGACCTGATGGGTGCCGGCGTCGGCGCCTCCCGCGCCGCCACCGACGCGGGCTGGTACCCGCACCGCTACCAGATCGGCCAGACGGGGCGGACCATCTCCCCGACCCTGTACGTCGGGTCCGGGATCTCCGGTGCGATCCAGCACCGGGCGGGGATGCAGACCTCCCAGAACATCGTGGCCATCAACAAGGACGCCGAGGCACCGATCTTCCAGATCGCCGACTTCGGTGTGGTCGGTGACCTGTACAAGGTGGTGCCGAAGCTCGTCGAGGAGCTGCAGAACCGCGCCTGAGGGGCCCAGGCCCCCGGATACGAGCGATGCCCCGGCCGAAGGTGGCCGGGGCATCGTGGCGTCGAGGGGTGTGTCAGTGCTGCTCGTCCTCGTCGCCGGAGATGGCGTCCTTGGCGGCCTCGGAGGCGCCCTTGACGGTGTCCTTGGCGTCGTCGACCTTCTCCTTGAACTTGCCCTTGGCGTGCTGGGTCTTGCCCTCGGCCTCGAGCTCCTCGTTGCCCGTGACCTTGCCTGCGGTCTCCTTGGCCTTACCGGCGAAACGGTCCTGGTTGCTCATGTGCGGCTCCTCATGGCCTGTGTGGCCGTCGTGGGAGGGTGGCCTGGCAGTGTGCGGCACAGCCGGCCCCCGGTCGAGGCCCGCGGTGGGGTCGTATGGCCGGGGTGCCGGTGGTGCGCCGGTCGCCTGGCGCACGGTGGACGTCAGGCGGTGACGTCCACCACCTCGGCGCCGCTGGTGGCCACCAGGGTCGCCGGATCGATGCCGAACACCTGGGTCGGGGTGCCGGCGGCCGCCCACACCCGCTCGAAGCGGGTCAGGTCACGATCACACAGGACCCTCAGCTCGGTGTCGAGCCCGAAGGGGGGCGTGCCGCCGATCGCGTACCCCGTCGCCTCGCGCACCTCGCTGGCGCTCGCCTTGCGGACCGAAGCGGCGTCCAGCATGGCCGCCAGCCGGGCCTCGTCCACGCGGTTGGCTCCCGAGGTGAGCACCAGCACGGGCGTGTCGTCGGCGAGGAACACGAGGGACTTCACGATCGCCGCGACCTCGCACGAGATCGCACGGGCGGCATCCTCGGCGGTGCGGGTGCCCTCGGGGAAGCGCGCCACCTCGGGGGTGACGCCACGCTCCGCCGCGCGGGCCAGGAACCGGTCGGCACCGCCTGCCATCGCTGTCGCTCCCGTCGCTCAGCCCTGGAGGGTGACGCTACCGCGCAGCGGCTCGGCGTCGGCGGCGAGCTCCACCTCGACCTCGAGGGTGGCGCCCGTGGCGGGGGCGGCGACGATCCGGACCTCGCCGTTGGAGAACCAGCGGTCACCGCGGCCCACGGCGTCGAAGACCTCGACCTCCGCGCCGTCGATGCGGACGCGCCAGGCCTCCTTGGGGGGCACCCGGCGGGCCAGGCGCTGCTGGCCGGCGACGTCGACCCGGGCGAAGCGCAGGTCCGACCATCCGCCCCAGCGCTCCAGGCTGAGCAGGGTGAGCCGGTGACCGAGCGCGGTGCCGAGCTCCACACCGAGGGGGATCACCCCACCGGGCACGGGGGGGAAGGGGGCGTCGTAGGGCAGATGGGGAGCGCTCACGGGTCCTCGCCTCGCCGGGTGGGTCGGGGACACCGACGCTACCGTCACGGCCACGATGACGACCTACCTCGACCACGCCGCCACCACCCCGCCCCGCCCCGAGGCGCGGGCGGCCCTGTCGCGCTGGTTGGAGGCCGCCAACGCCTCCGCCACCCACCTCGCCGGTCAGGCCGCACGGGCCGCCGTGGAGGAGGCGCGCGAGGCGGTGGCGACCGCCCTCGGCTGTTCCCCCCACGAGGTGGTGTTCACCTCGGGCGGCACCGAGGCGGACAACCTGGCCATCAAGGGTGTGGTGTGGGCGGCGCGGGAGCGCACCCGCGGCGTGCCCCACCTGGTCACCACCGCCGTGGAGCACCCCGCGGTGCTCGACCCGGCCCGCTGGCTGGCTGCCCGCGGCGATGTCCGGCTGTCGGTGGTGCCGCCCCGCCGTGACGGCCGCGTCGAGGTGGAGCAGGTGCTGGACGCGGTGGGGCCGGACACCGCCCTGGTCAGCGTCATGGCGGCGAACAACGAGCTGGGCGCGGTCAACGACCTGCCCGCGCTGTCCGCTGAGCTGCGCGCCCGCGGCGTCCCGCTGCACACCGACGGGGTCCAGGCGGCGGCGACCCTCGATGTCGACGTGCGAGCGTGGGGTGTCGACGCCCTGGCACTGTCGGCCCACAAGTTCGGTGGGCCCCAGGGCGTGGGCGTCGCGGTCCTGCGGCGCGGGCTTGCGGTGGTGCCCCTGTCCCACGGGGGCGGTCAGGACCGCGGTGTGCGCTCCGGCACCTTCGCCGTGGCACTGGATGCCGCCTGTGCCGCCGCGCTGACCGCCGCCGTCGCCGAGCGGGAGGCCCTGCGGACCCGGCTGCGCGGGTGGACGGACCGGCTGGCCGGCGCGGTCACCGCGCTGGAGGGGGTCACGCGTTCCGGCCCCCTGCGGGCCGAGGACCGGCTGGCCTCCCACGTCCACCTGCTGATCGAGGGCGTCGACCCCACGGCCCTGGCGCTCAGCCTGGACCTGGTGGGGGTGGCCGCCTCCGCGGGTGCCGCCTGCGGGGCCGGGGCCACCAAGGGCTCACCGGTCCTCGAGGCCTGTGGGCTCGAGGGCGCCCCCCTGCGCTGCAGCCTCGGCTGGACCACCACCGACAGCGAGGTGGAGCGTGCCGTCGAGGTGCTCACCACGGTGGTCCCCGTGCTGCAGGCGGGAGCCGCGCCCCGTGCCGCCGCCGGGGCCCTCGATGCGGTGGTGGGGTCCTGATGGCGCGGGTGCTGGTGGCGATGTCGGGCGGCGTGGACAGCGCCGTGGCGGCGGCCCTGCTGGTGGACCAGGGCCATGAGGTCACGGGCGTGCACCTCAAGCTCGCCGATCTGCCCCTGGACGAGCAGGTACCGGGCCACGGCTGCTGCACCCTCGACGACGCCCAGGACGCCCGGCGTGCCGCCCAGGTGCTCGGCATCCCCTACTACGTGTGGGACATGAGCGAGGTGTTCGAGCGGGAGGTGCAGACGCCCTTCGCGCAGGCCTACGCCGCAGGGGTGACCCCCAACCCCTGCGTGACCTGCAACGAGCGGGTCAAGTACGCCGCCCTGCTGGAGCGCGCCCAGGCGCTCGGCTTCGACGCCCTGGCGACGGGCCACCACGCGCGGCTGCGGCGCGGCGGCGCGCCCGTGGTCGCCCCCGGTCCCGAGGTGGAGCTCCACCGCGCCGTCGATGGGGCGAAGGACCAGTCCTACGTGCTGTACGTGGCCACCCCGGAGCAGCTCGCCCACACCCTGCTGCCCGTCGGCGAACTCACCAAGGCCGAGGTGCGCGAGGTCGCGACCCAGCGGGGCCTGCGGGTGGCGAACAAGCCGGACAGCTACGACGTCTGCTTCATCCCGGACGGCGACACCGCGGGGTACCTCTCGCAGCGTCTGCCCGTGGCGGCCGGCCCGATCGTCGACGCCGATGGCCAGGTGCTGGGCAGCCACGACGGGGTGTGGCGCTTCACCGTCGGCCAGCGTCGGGGGCTCGGCCTCGACCACCATGAGCGGCGGTTCGTCACCGACGTGGACGCCGAGCGCGCCACGGTCCGGGTCGGGCCGCGGGAGGAGCTCGCGTGCCACTGGGCGGAGCTGGCCGCGCCGTCCTGGACCACGGGTGTGGCGCCGGAGGGCCCCGTGCGCGTGCAGGTGCGGGCCCACGGCCGGTCGGTACCGGGCCGGATCGTGCCCGCTGCCCGGGGGGTCCGCCTGGAGCTGGACGAGCCCGTGTACGGCCTCGCCCTCGGCCAGGCTGCGGTGGTCTACAACGGTGACGACGCCGTGTGTCTGGGAGGGGGTCGCGTCGTGGCCGCCGAGCGCCCCGCGGGGATGCCGCTGACGGGGTCCGCTGCGCCCGCTGGACGGAGCTGACGCCGGTGCGGGGGATCGCTGGTGGCGATCCGGCGTCCCCGTCGCACGGTCACCACCCCATCAGGGGTCATCGACAGCGACCAGCGGCCCAGGGTGACGGCGGTGTGGTGCCGGCGACACAGGCCCACCAGGTTGTCGCAGGTGGTCGGGCCGTCCTTCTCCCGCGGTAGGACGTGGTGCAGATCGAGGTAGCGGGGCGGTGCCTGGCAGCCGGGGAAGCGGCAGCCGCGGTCGCGGGCGAGCACGGCGGCGCGCACCGGTGCCGGGATGGTCTCCACGGGTGCGGTGCTGCCCAGCAGCGCACCATCGTCGTGGAGGACCAGCTGCAGGTCCGCATCGGAGGCGAGCCGCCGCACCATCGCCGGGGTGAGCCGCGGCGGCTGTCCCACGCTGGCCCACAGCAGCCGGGAGGCGCTGGCGAGCTCGTCGTGGCCGGTGAGCGTCGCGACGTCGGTCACCACGAGGAAACGCGGCCGCGCACGGCGGGTCCGGCCGCCGCCCGCAGCGCCGGGGGTGACACCGGCGAGGTGGTCCTCGGCCAGGCGGATGAGACCATCGGCACGTTGGCGCCCCCGCGAGCGACGTTGCCAGGAGGCCGGCACCACGGGCTGCTCGGGGGAGGTGTCGTGCGCGTGGGCGGTAACGTCCTTCGGCCCGCGGAGGGTGGGGGCGCCGCGGACTCGATCGCCTCCAGCAGGGTGGCGCCCGACGCCGCGTCGAGCCCGAAGTAGCCCGTGAGGCTCCCGTCGAGCCGTGGCTGCAGGGCCAGGAAGCGGTCCTCGATCGGTCGGAGCTGGTCGCGGTCCCGGGCGGCCGGTGCCAGACGGGCGGCGGTGTCACGCACCGCCTCCACCACCTCCTCCGGGTCCAGGCGGCGGTGCGCAGCAGCGCACGGCGTTCCCGGCCGGGAAGTGGCCCCTGGGCCGCCAGGAAGGACTCCAGGGTCAGGCCCGCGTCACGCGGCAGTCCCGGCGCCGGGTGCCCGGTGCGGTGCAGATCGGCGACATGGGGCGAACAGACGTTCGATACAGCCTGCTGTCAACCCCGTCCCGGCGGTGCCTGTGGACGCCCGCGATCCGGACGCAGCAGGGAGCGCAGCCGGCGGATCCGTGGAACGCGAGGTCCGCGGGCCGCCCACGTCAGTAGCCTCGAACCGCCCGCTGCCGGACACACCTGGCGTGCGAGGAATCAGGAGAGCCCGTTGAGCGACGCCCCGGAGGTGCCCACGGACCCGGCCGAGGCGCGGGCCCGCCACGACGAGCTTGCGCGCACGGTCCGCACCGCCCGCTACCGCTACTACGTGCTCTCCGCCCCCGACCTCGCGGACGCGGAGTTCGACGCGCTGCTGCGCGAGCTCGAGCGGGTCGAGCAGGCGCACCCCGAGCTGCGCACCCCGACCTCGCCGACCCAGCAGGTCGGCGCGCCACTGGACACCGCCTTCCCACCGGTGACCCACCCGGAGCCGATGCGCAGCCTCGACAACGCCTTCTCCCGCGAGGAGCTGCAGGCCTGGGCGGAGCGGGTGCGGCGCGGCCTGGCCAGCGACGCGGCGCCGGAGGAGCTCGACGAGGAGGAGCTCGCCGCCGCCGACCCCGGCGACGCGCCCCGGGTGACCTACGGCTGCGAGCTGAAGATCGACGGGGTGGCCATCGATCTGGTCTACCGCGACGGGGTCCTGGCCACGGCTGCCACCCGCGGGGACGGCACCACCGGCGAGGACGTCACCAACCAGGTGTTGACGATCGCGTCGATGCCCTACCGGCTCCACCTCGACGACCCACCGGCCCTGCTCGAGGTCCGCGGCGAGGTGTACTACCCGCTGGAGGCCTTCGCGGCCATGAACCAGGCCCGCATCGAGGCGGGCGAGGCCGCCTTCATGAACCCCCGGAACGCCGCCTCGGGGGCGCTGCGGCAGAAGGACCCCGAGGTGACCCGCACCCGGCCGTTGGCGGTCTGGTGCCACGGGCTCGGTGCGGTGGAGGGGATCGCCTTCACCACCCACGCCGAGGCGATGCGCACCCTGGCCGACGCCGGCCTGCCGATCGCCGAGGAGAGCGAGCAGCACACCGACCTCGACGAGGTGTGGGCCTACGTCCAGCGGTGGAGCGCCGCCCGCCACGACGTCAGCTACGAGATCGACGGCGTGGTCATCAAGGTCGAGGACCTCGCCCAGCGCGCACAGCTCGGGTTCACCGCCCGGGCACCGCGCTGGGCCATCGCCTACAAGATGCCCCCGGTGGAGCAGGCCACCACGCTGCAGGCCATCGAGGTCAACGTCGGCCGCACGGGCAAGGCCACCCCCTACGCCGTGCTCGAGCCCGTGCTGGTGGCCGGCACGCGGATCACCTACGCCACCCTGCACAACGAGATCCAGGTCCAGGCCAAGGACGTCCGTGCCGGCGACCGGGTGCTGGTGCGCCGCGCGGGCGACGTGATCCCCGAGGTGGTCGGTCCCGTGCCGGGCGAGCGCCCGGACGGCACCCAACCCTGGTCGATGCCCGCCGACTGTCCCTTCTGCGGCGAGCCCCTGGTCCGGCCGGAGGGTGAGGCCCACCACTTCTGCGAGAACGTCGACTGCCCCAACCGGCTGCGTGAGTCCCTGGCGCACCTGGCCTCCCGCGGGGCGCTGGACATCGAGGGGCTCGGGGAGCAGAC
This sequence comes from Nitriliruptoraceae bacterium, assembly GCA_007117945.1. Taxonomy (GTDB): domain Bacteria; phylum Actinomycetota; class Nitriliruptoria; order Nitriliruptorales; family Nitriliruptoraceae; genus T1Sed10-7. The sequence continues at coordinate 7,006 of SKTN01000169.1, forward strand.
CGTCGACCTGCTGCTGGCCGAGGGGCTGGTCCACGACCTCGCCGACGTGTTCCGCCTCCACGAGCGCCGCGAGGAGCTGCTGGCGCTGGAGAAGTGGGGCACCAAGCGCGTCGACAACCTGCTCGCCGGCATCGAGGAGGGGCGCAAACGCCCCCTGGACCGGGTGCTGGTGGCGCTCAACATCCGCCACCTCGGCCCCACCTACGCCAAGACGCTGGTCCGGGCCTACCCGAGCCTGCAGGCGATCCGCGACGCGGAGCCGGAACAGCTCGAGGCCATCGACGGGATCGGGCCGGTGATCGCGAGCGCCGTGCACTCCTGGTTCACCACCCCGCGCAACGCCCAGCTGGTCGACGAGCTGATCGCGCTCGGCATCACCACCGACGCCGAGGTGGAGGACGGCGCAGCCGGGGTGGACGCGGAGCTGCTGGCGGGCTGGACCGTGGTGGTCACCGGGACCCTCGAGGGCTACACCCGGGACGAGGCGAAGGCGGCGCTCGAGGCCCGCGGCGCGAAGGTCACCGGCAGCGTGTCGGGCCGCACCTCGGTGGTGGTGGCCGGTGAGGACCCCGGCTCCAAGCTGGACAAGGCCGCAGCCGCCGGGGTTCCCGTCGCCGACGAGGGGGCGTTCCGCCACCTGCTGGAGCACGGCGGGCTGCCCGAGGGCGGCTCGAACGCACCGTGAGCCCCGCGCGCACGCCCCGGTTCGACCCGGCGAGCTACCCCGGGCGGCGTCCGGCCGGCCCCGTGGTGGTCACGCGCACCCGGGAGCGCGCCCTGGCGCCCGCGGCGCTCCCGGAGCTGCTGGCCGAGCGGCCACAGCTGCGCTGGGTGGTCGCGTACGGCGCGAACGCCGATCCCGACCGGCTCCGGGACAAGGGGCTCACCGGCACCGGCGCGGTGCTGCTGCCTGCGGAGCTCGAGGGCTGGGTCGCGGCCTTCGAGGCCCGTCGCACGGGCTACGGCGCCGTGCCCCTGACCCTCGTCCCGCGGCAGGGTGCGGTGATGGCGACCTGGGTGCTCGGGATCCCCGACCACTGCACCCCGCAGCTCGACCGCACCGAGGGCCGTGCGCCCGGGGGCGCGCCGGCCCGACGTGACCCGGGCGCGGGGAGCGCCCGGCACGCACCCCCGGGGACCTACCAGCTCGCCCGCGTCGGGCCCGTCACGGTGGCCGGGGCCTACCGGCTCCAGGACGCGCTGGCCTACGTCCCCGGGCCGGGGACCCGGGTGCAGATCGCGGA
>SKTN01000406.1 GCA_007117945.1 Nitriliruptoraceae bacterium
CGAGCGCTGCGACCGGCTCCGGCTCGCCCACCACGGGGCCTACGCACGCTTCCGGCGCGCGGAGGCACTCCTCACCCGCGGCTCGCGGACGCAGGTGAGCGAACTGCTCCGCGAGGCGTGCACGGACGCCGAGGCGTCGGGCGCCGTTCCCCTGCGCAACGATGTCGCCGCCCTGGCACGCCGCGCCAACATCGACCTCGAGCGCGACGAGATGCCCGCGACGCCCGCCGAGCAACTCGGCCTCACCCCACGAGAGGGCGAGGTCCTCGCACTCCTCGCCGATGGGCGCACCAACCCACAGATCGCCGAACGGCTCTTCATCAGCGCCAAGACCGCCAGCGTCCACGTCTCCAACATCCTGCGCAAGCTCGAGGCCACCAACCGCGGAGAGGCCGCCGCGCTCGCCCACCGCCACGGCCTCGCACCGCCACCGCACTGAACCACCGCAGCCGTGCGGGTCCAGGCACCCGTGGGCCGAGAGCGGGTGCAACGAACCAGGCGGAACCCGTGCGCGGCGACGGCACCCTGCACGGTGACGGGCGCGGACCCCGGATCCCACGCTCGACCCCGGGACCTGCGGCGGCGCTCCGCCACGGAGCGCGGACCCACGGTCTCGTGGGGGGGGGAGCGCGGCCGTGTGGCACCGGTGTCGGGATCCCGGGGAGGGACGGCCGGGTCGGCGTATGGTGTGGGGGTGCGATCGACAGGCTGCACACCCCGGCCACGGCGGTGCGGACGGCCGGTCGACGCAACTCACCGTCAGGAGGATGCGTGAAGGCGGTGGTCTACGACCGGTACGGCCCGCCGGATGTGCTGCGGGTCGAACAGGTGCCGGTTCCATCTCCGAGCGCGAGCCAGGTACTGGTCGAGGTGGCCGCGACGTCGATCAACCTGTCTGACTGGGAGTGTCTGCGAGGCACGCCGTTCTACGCACGGCTCGGCGGGCTGCGGACCCCGAAGCGCCGGACCCTGGGCTCCGACATCGCGGGTCGCGTCGCTGCGGTCGGTGACGCGGTGACCCGGTTCGGTGTGGGTGATGCGGTGTACGGCGACAACCTCCAACTGCTGGGCGGCTTCGCCGAGTACACGCTGGTCCCGGAGTCGGCCCTTGCGCACAAGCCGAAGGAGTTGACGTTCGCGGCTGCGGCGACGATCCCGCAGGCGGGGGCGATCGCACTGCAGGGAACTGCCGGCTTCTCCGCCGGTCAGCGGGTGCTGATCAACGGCGCGGGCGGCGGCTCGGGAGCGTTCGCGATCCAACTCGCCAAGCGAGCCGGGGTGCACGTGACCGGTATCGACAACGCCGGCAAACTCGAGTTCATGCGGTCACTCGGGGCGGACGAGGTCGGTGACTACGCGCGTCAGGACTTCGCCGACTTCCCGCCGTTCGACCGCATCCTCGATCTGGTGGCCACCCGGTCGCCCTTCGCCTGTCGCAGGGCGCTCGCGCCCGACGGCCGCTACCGCTGTGTCGGCGGGGCCGTCCGCACGCTGTTGCCGATCGTGACCATCGGGGCTCTGGTTGGCCGGGCGACCGGGCGGCGCGTGGGGATGCTCGCCGTCACGCAGGGACCGACCCACTTCGAGCCGCTCACCGAGCTCTGCGTCGCCGACGACGTGCGGATCCACATCGATCGGACCTTCTCACTCGACGAGGTGCCGCAGGCACTGACCTACGTCGGTGAGGGCCGCTCGCTCGGCAAGGTGGTCGTCGCGATCGCGGCAGGTTGAGGGGCGTGCACCTGCCCTGCTTCCCGGCGCCCCTCACGATGACGAACCATGGTCGTCGTCCAGTACGGTCCTGCGGGCGAAAGCCCGCCTGCCTGCTCTGGCTCGCAAGCCCTCGTTGCTCATGACCGCGGCTGGGTCTGCGCCCGTTCGAGGACACGGTGCGCCACCACGAGCGCAGCACTCGCCGGTCGATCCGCGCGACTAGGGTTCCCTGCCCCCGGTTCGGCGGGTAAGGGTGGCGGGGATGGCAGCAGGGCTGGGTGCGAGGTTCTGCTCACTGGCCGATGGCTCGTGTGTGGCCTTCGCGGAGCGCGGCGAAGGCAGCGCGCTCGTGATGGTGCCGGGTTGGCTCTGCCACCTGGAGCACAACTGGAGCCATCCGGCCGCGGAGAGTGCACTCGAGAAGCTGTCCGCTGCTCGACGGTTCGTCTGGTACGACCGGCTCGGTTGCGGGTTGTCGGATCGGGACGGCTTCGAGTTGTCCCTGGACAACGACGTGGAGCAGTTGACCGCCGTGCTCGACGCAGCCGGCATCAGCCGGGCTGATCTGGTCGGGTACTCCTTCGGGGTGCCTCCCGCCGCACGGTTCGCGGCCGAGTTCCCCGAGCGGGTGCACCGTCTGGTGCTCTACTCCGGCTTCGCCCGGGGAACGGCGATGATGCCGCGTGAGACCCTCGAGGCCTCGATGCAACTCATCCGCGCGGACTGGGACATGGCCCTGCGGATGCTAGCGTCCCACATGCTGCCCAACGCCAGCTCAGCTGATCTGCGGTGGTTCGCCCACTTCCAGCAGGTCGGTGCTGATCCGGAGATGGCGGCTCGCCTGCTGGAACACACCTGGTCGATGGACGTCCGCAGCGAGCTCGCCGACATCGAGGCGCCGACCTTGGTCGTGCACAACCGTGACGACCAGGTGATCCCGGCCGCAGCCGGTGAGGAGTTGGCTGCGGCGATCCCAGGTGCCCGGCTGCACCTGCTCGATGGCAACGAACACGACCCCTTCATCCGGGACTCGGGGGCGGTGGTCGAAGCGATCCTCGACTTCGTCGACGGGCGGCCCCTCTCGTCGGGCCCGGCCCCGGGATCGCCGACAGGGGCGCTGACGGCCCGCGAGCAGCAGGTGCTCGCCCTCATCGCAGCAGGGGCGACCAACGAACAGATCGCTGCGCGGCTCGGCATCGCGATCAAGACGGTCGAACGGCACGTCACCAACGCCTACCGCAAGGTCGGTGCTCGGGGTCGTGCGGACGCGACACGGGCCGCGATGGCGATGGAGCTGGTCTCGCCCAGCTCGATCGAGTGACGGACTGCGACACAGGGTTTCCCCGCAGTCCGCGTACGGGGGTTGCCCGATGGTCGGCGCCACCGCGGCTACGTAGGGTCGAGGTGACCCGGTCGCCGGCACGGCCGGATGGCGTCCGGGCCTCGGGGAAGCTGGAAGCGATCGCCGCTGGAGGGAGAGCGATGACTGCGACGACCGATGCGACCATGTCCGAGGTGGTGTCGCGCGATGGCACCACGATCAGCGTGTACAGCAGCGGCGAAGGGCCGCCGCTGGTCCTCGTCCACGGCGGGCTGGGGGACCACACCCGCTGGGATGCGTTGCGGCCGCGCCTCGAACCGCATGTGACCGTGCACGCCATGGACCGGCGTGGCCGCGGCGCCAGCGGTGACAGCCCGGACTATCGCCTGGAGCGGGAGTTCGAGGACGTCGCGGCGGTGGTCGAGGCGGTCGCGGATGCGTCGGCATCTCCCGTGGCCGTCTATGGGCACTCCTACGGGGGGCTCTGCGCCTTCGGGGCGGCGAAGTTGCCATCCGACATCGGAAGCGTCGCACTCTACGAAGGATGGCCACCCGTCGATCCCGATGCCTGGGCTGCTCCACCAGGGTTCCTGGCACGACTCGAGGAGCTCCTGGCAGTGGGAGAGCGCGAAGCCGTGCTCGAGACCTTCCTGCGCGACGTCGTCCACATGTCCGACCAGGAGATCGACGCGTACCGTCGCCAGCCCTCCTGGCAGGGTCGCGTCGCTGCCGCCCACACGGTCATCCGCGAGGAGCGGGCCTTCCAGGCACACGCCTTCGACCACCGACAGGCGGCACGCGTCACGGTGCCAGCCCTCCTCATGGTCGGTGAGGAGCAGCCCCTGGATTGGCAGGCCGAGACGGTGGTGGAGGCTCTGCCCGACGCACGCCTGTGCGTGCTGCCGGGTCAGGCACACAGCGCGGACATCGTCGCGCCTGAGCTCGTCGCCACGGAGCTGCTCAGGTTCCTGTCCGAGCAGCTCGGATAGCTCGCCGGATCGACACCGGCGAGGTGGTGAGGGTGCCCGACGCCACTGACCGCAGGACACCGCGCGACCAGCGACCTCTCGCGCTGGCCGGGATGCTCGCGCCGGCCGTGTTCGTCCTCGGCGTCGTCATCTCGGGCCTGACGTGGTCAGGCTACGAGCACCGGACGCAGAACATCAGTGACCTGGGCGGCACCGAAGCGCCGCAGCCGGTACTCCTGAACGTCACCCTCCTGCTGTTCGGTCTGCTCGTCGTGACCTTCGCCGTCGCGCTGCGCCGGGGCCGAGCCGACTGCTCCCGCGCTCCGGCCGGCCCACTGCTGGTCGGCTACTTCGGCGTCACGGCGGTGGTGCAGGGCCTGACCCCGTGCACGCCCGGCTGCGCGGAGGGGACCCCCGCTGACCTCCTGCATGGCCTCGCGGCCACGACCGGCCTGCTCGCGGTCGCCCTCGGGATGCTGTCGTCCTGGTGGGTGACGCGCGCAACCCCAGGCCGTTCCTTCCACAGCGGGCTGTCCGCGTGGACGGGGACGCTCACCCTCGGGTTGCTGGTCGCGTGGCTGATCGCCGCCGGCGTCGACCCGCAACGGCTGGACGCCGGAGTGCTCCAGCGGGCGCTCATCGGCATGGCCCTCATCTGGCTCGCCGCGACAGCTGTACAGCTCCGCCAGGCGACACCGCGCGCCTCCGGCCACCGCCAACGACTGCACGGGACGATCACCAGCCAGTGACGCTGCTGCGTGCACGCTGTGCGGGTCCCGGCAGCGTCGAGGAGCGCCTCAGGCTCGCGGGATGAGGACCAGCTTGCCGAGGTGGTCGCCGGCGGCGAAGTCCTGTTGGGCCTGGTGGATCTCGGTCAGTGGGTAGGTGCGGGCGACGGGTGGGTCCAGGTTGCCGGCGCGGGCGTCGTGGACCAGACGACGGAACTGTGCGGGGGTGTGCATGGTCGAGCCGATCAGCGTTCGTCGCTGCAGGTACAGCACGCGCAGGTCGACCTGGACGACCGGCCCGGCGACGGCGCCGCAGTGACCAGGCGCCCACCCGTGCCGAGCACCGCCAGCAGCGCGGAGAAGGACGGACCTCCCACGACGTCGGCGATGACGGCGAAGGGCCCGGCCGCCGCCAGCTCGGCGTCGAGCGGGTCGACATCGCGGACGAGGACCTTGCACGCCCCGGCCCGCCGTACGGCAGCGGCGTTCCGACGGTTGGTCACCGCGACGACCTGCGCGCCCCGTGCCGCCGCAAGCTGCACGAGGGCGATCCCGACCCCGCCCGACGCGCCGGTGACCAGCACCCGCTCCCCGGTCCCGAGGTGGGCGCGTTCGAGCATCCCGGTCGCCGTGCCGTAGGCGATCGGCAGACAGGCCAGCTGCTCATCGGACAACGGCGAGTCGGTGACGTCATGCACCCGATCAGCCGGGACGCACAGGTACTCGGCGAAGGCGCCATCCTCCTCCGAGCCGAGCACACCCTCGATCGGGGGCTGGTCTGGATCGTCGCCCTGGCCGTAGGTGATCGGGTCCACCAGCACCCGGCGACCCAGGAGTTCCTCCGGGGCACCCTCGCCGAGCTCCACGACCCGGCCGACGGCATCGCCACCCTGCACCCGTGGAAAGGTGATCGGCACCCCCTGCCAGCCCACGACCGCTCCGGGATCGTCGGCCGTGCCGTACGCGCCCTCACGGGTCCACAGATCGGTGTTGTTCACCCCCGCAGCTGCGACCTCGACCCGGACCTGCCCAGCCGCGGGCCGGGGCACCGGCAGCGCATGTCGCACCTCCAGCGCCTCCGGTCCACCGTGCGCGACCAGCACCGCCGCCAGCATCGTCGCCACGCACACCTCCCGCTCGTCCCACCGGGCACACCCTACGGGCGCGCCGGCCCGCCGCGGGGCACTGCACCGGCGTCGCGCCGGTCGCCAGCTGCCGGTGCCTCGACCCATACCCGGCGATGACCGGGACCGTCAGGGGCACGGCCGTGAACGAAACTCAAGCATCCGTTTGACCATTGATGCATCGCCTGATTCACTCCTCAAATCGTGGTTTGAATATCTGGTGCCGATCACCGGCCCTCCCGGGCACCGCCTCGGCCCAGCAGGCCGACGGACGACGAGCGATGAGGTGTGAGATGACGGTGACACCGGTGGTGGACCAGGGGCTGGGCAACAGCGCCTACGTCGTGGACCTGGGTGACGGCGGCGGGCTGGTGGTCGACCCACAACGTGATCGACGCCCGTACGAGGCCACCCTGGCCGCCGAGGGACTGCGGCCGCGGTTCGTGATCGAGACGCACCTGCACGCCGACTTCGTGTCGGGTGGGCCCGAGCTGATGGCGCAGGGCGCCGAGCTGCTGGCACCGGCGGGCAGCGACCTGGTGGCGTCGCACCGACCGCTGACCGACGGTGACGAGGTCGAGCTCGGGGGGTTGACCCTCGAGGTGATCGCGACGCCAGGGCACACCCCGGAGCACCTCGCCTACCTGCTCAAGGACGGTGCGCAGCCCCTCGGGCTGTTCTCCGGCGGGACCCTGCTGGCCGGTGGGATCGCACGCACCGACCTGCTCTCCCCGGAGCTGACCGAGCCCCTGGCCCGGCAGGCCTACCGCTCGGTCCGCGACCGGCTGTTCACCCTCCCCGACGATCTGCCGGTGCTGCCCACCCACGGCGCCGGTTCCTTCTGCTCGGCCGCACCGGGAGGCGAGCGCACCACCACGATCGGTCGGGAGAAGGCCGCGAACCCCCTGCTCGCCGACGGGGTGGACGAGGACGCCTTCGTCGCCCGACTGCTGTCCGGCTACGGCACCTACCCGCCCTACTTCCTCGAACTGCGCGACGAGAACCGGGCCGGCCCCGCCGTGCTCGGCAGTGACGGCCGGGCCCTGCCCGGCCTGACACCCCCCGCGTTCCAGGCGGCGATCGAGGCTGGCGCCGAGGTGGTGGACGCCCGGGCCAGCGCCGCCTTCGCCGCCGGCCACATCCCCGGCTCGATCGCCAACGCCTGGCGGCCCGCCTTCGCGACCTGGCTCGGGTGGCTGGCCGATCGAGACCGCGACGTGCTGCTGGTCGTTGACGACAGCGTGCCCGTCGCCGACCTGGCCTGGGCCGCCGCCACGGTCGGCTACGACCGGCTCATCGGCACCCTCGCCGGCGGGATGGCCGCCTGGCGCGGCGAGGACCGCCCGGTCACCACCATCCCCCTGCTGACGGCCGCGCAGGCCACGGGCCGGCGCATCGTCGACGTCCGCCAACGCACCGAACACCTCGCCGGTCACGTCGCCGGATCGCACAACGCGGAACTCGGCAGCCTGGTCACCGCACCCGATCAGGTCGACCGGGCGCCGACCCTGGCGCACTGCGGCCACAACGAACGGGCTATGTCGGCCGCGAGCCTGCTCGCCCGCGCGGGTCACACCGACGTCGCGGCGCTGGACGGCGGCCCCCAGGATCTGGCTGCGGCGGGTGCACCACTTGGGGTTGCCCAGTGAGCCGCACCGACACACCGGTCCGCCTCGGGCTGAGGGAGAACCTGCCGCAGTTCGCCCTGCTGGTGGGGGTCAACGCCCTGGTGGGTGGGCTCGCCGGTCAGGAGCGCACGGTCCTGCCGTTGCTGGCCGAGGAGGAGTTCGCGCTGCCCGGCTACACCGCGATGCTGACCTTCATCGTGGCCTTCGGGATCACCAAGGCGGTGGTGAACTACTTCGCCGGGACGCTGGCAGACCGGTTCGGCCGCAAGCCCGTCCTCCTCGCCGGCTGGCTGTTCGGCCTGCCCGTGCCCCTGCTGCTGATGTTCGCACCCACGTGGGGGTGGGTGGTGTTCGCCAACGTCCTGCTGGGGGTCAACCAGGGGCTGGCCTGGTCGGTGACGATCATCATGAAGATCGACCTCGTCGGCCCCCACAAGCGTGGCACCGCCATGGGGTTCAACGAGGCTGCCGGTTACGGCGCCGTCGCGGTCGCGGCCTGGACCACCGGCCTGCTGGCGGAGAGCTTCGGGCTCAGACCTGCCCCGTTCCTCCTCGGGCTGGCCTTCGCCGGCCTCGGGCTCGGGCTGTCCGCAGCGTTCGTCCGTGAGACCGCTGGGCATGTCGCCCACGAGGTGGCCAACCACGACAGC
>SKTN01000228.1 GCA_007117945.1 Nitriliruptoraceae bacterium
CGCGGTCAGGGCGGACCGCAGCTCACTGGTCACCAGGACCCGGTTGGCGAGCCCGGTGAGCGCGTCGTGGGTGGCGGCGTGCTCCATCCGCACCCGGGCGGCCTGGGTGTCGACCAGCGAGCTCGCCAGTTCCGTGGCGAAGACCCGCAGCTCGAGCTCCGTGGCGGTGGAAGCGGCCAGGTCGGTCAGCAGCGCCTCGTCGCGCTTGGTCCAGCCCCGCACCGCATCGGAGAACACGCACAGGGCACCGAGCGTGTGGCCGTCGGAGAGGACGAGCGGGATGCCGAGGTAGCCGACGACGCGACCGGTCCGTGCCGCGACGGTGTGGCGCACCCAGGGGTGCTCCCGAGCGTCGGGGATCGACAGCGCACGCCCCGTCACCATCGCGCGGGCACAGAAGGACTCGTCGAGGGGCACCGTGACCTCGGCCGCCGGGAGCTCGAGCTGGTGCGAGGCGACGGTGGTCTGGACGTCCTCGACGATGGTCACGGACGCGGCATCGGCCTCCAGGACCCCTGCAGCCAGGCGGCACAGCCGCTCGAGTGGGGCACGTGGCGGCGAGTCGCGCAGCTCCAACCGACCGAGATGCTCCAGCCGGTCCGGGGCCAGCAGCGGGGTGAGGTCGGGAGCAGGCTCGGTGGCGCAGGCGACCGGCAGGATGCTGCTGTCGGTCACACCGCTCGCGCTCGCGGGTGTTCGGTCCATACCCCGACCATCGACATCCCGGCCCCGGCCTGTAGGGCCGCGGTCATCCCACCTCCACCTCGGTCCCACCGCGCCGGGGACCGCGCGTTACCGTGCGCCGGTGGCGGGAGGCGGCAACGTGGCGGAGACCGACGGCGACGGGCGAGCGGACCGCCCCGAGCCGGTCGTGCTCGGGGCCGTGCTGGTCGGTGGTGGCTCACGGCGGATGGGACGGGACAAGGCCTCGCTGGTCGTCGGTGGAGCACCGCTCGTCGAGCGTGCCGTTGCCGCCCTCCGCGCGGGAACCAGCCCGAACCGGTCGGTGCTGGTGGTCGGCCAGGATCCCGACCCGACAACGGCACATCCCCCGGCACCGGTCGGCTCGCGCTGGGTCAGCGACCTGCGGCGCGATGCCGGGCCCCTGGCGGGGCTCGAGGCTGCCCTTGCCGCCGCCCCGGACGCCGACGCCGTGCTGCTGACCGGTGTCGACCATCCCTGGCAGTCCCCGACGGTCCTGTCGTTGCTGTCCGACGGGCTGCTCGCGGCCGACCCCGCACGCTCGGCGGTGGTCCTGGGAACGGCTCGGGGTCCACAGCTGCTGATCGGGGCCTACCGACCCTCGACCCTGCCGATCATCAGGGCGCTGCTGGATGCCGGCGAGCGTCGACTGCGGTCGTTGTGGGACCACCTCGATGTCGAGGTGATCCCACAACGGACCTGGCGTGCTCTCGACCCCCTCGGCGCGACGGCGGTCGATGTGGACGACCCGCAGGCGCTGGCTGCGGCCGAGGAGTGGCACGCCCGGGCCGTCGCCACCAGCGCCACCGCGGACGACCGCCCCCCACCACCGGCCCGACGCCACGTGCTCCGTGTCCGCGGCCGTGACACCGGGCCGGCGGACTACCTCGGCGACGACGCGGACGCTGACCTCGAGGTGGAGCCCGACGACGCGGTTCTGCCGCCGGAGGGCCCCCTGGTCATCCGCGCCGCAGGGCCCGAACAGCTGCCGGTCACGCTGACCACGCTCCTGTGCACCCCGGGGCACGACCCGGAGCTGGCCGTCGGTTGGCTGCTCGGTGAGGGCGTGGCCAGCCCCCAGGACATCCTCGGTGTCGCTCCCGTCGATGAGGGGGCTGCCGGAGCGGGCCCGGCCACGATCACGGTCCGGCTCCGGCACGCCGTGCATCCGCCCGCTGCGCTCGCCCCGGACCAGCTGAACACCACTGCCACCTCGGCGCGGAGCGCCGGCCTGCCGGAGCGGTGCGCCGCCCGGCTGGCACCGATCACCGGCGACCCCTTCCTGACCGCACCCATCCCCTGGTCCCGGCTCGCGCGGCTCCCTGTGGAGCTGCGCTGGGCGAGCGGGGCCCCGAGCGACACCACCCCGACCGGCGGCGGCCACACCGCCGGAGTGTTCGACGTGCGCGGCCGCGCGGTGACCGTCCGGGGCGATATCAGCCGACACAACGCCCTCGACGCGGTCATCGGCGCCCACGCACTGCGGGGCAGCTGGCCGGATCGGGGCCTCGACGACGTGGTGTGCACGGTGTCGGGCCGGGTCGGCTACCGCCTGGTCCACACGGCGGCCACGGCGGGGATCCCGGTGCTCGTCGCGGTCGGCAGCGCCTCGGAGCTGGCGGCTCGGGCCGCCGAGCGGTTCGGCATCACCCTGGTGGGCTCCATGCGCGACGGCCACGGCACGATCCACTCCCACGCCGGAAGGGTGCAACTCGACGGCTGAGGTGCGCCATCGGCCAGCCGGCACGTGCGCGTGGCGGCCGACGCCCGCCGAGCACAACGGAGCGCAGATGTACCATCGACGCAGGGCCACGGGGGCCTTCCGATCAGCGGGAGCGGCCCCGATGTCCCGGCCGCCGCGAGCCTCCGCCTGCGACCCCCGAGACACCTGCCACCTCCGGTACGTGGCTGATCGGTGCCTGCTGCACCGGAGGTGTCGCGGTGAAGGTCTCCACACCCCCACGGTCCCCACGTGCGCTCGTTGCGACGGCTGCCCCGAACCTACGGGCACGCGCTGTCGCTGCGGTCCTCGCCCTGGCGCTGCTGGCCGGCAGCAGCGTGCTCGCCGCCCCTGCGTCCCACGCCGAGCCGGAGTGCCCCACGGCCCTGCCGGTCGCCGCGATCGAACCCGGCGACCTCGGCTACGGCCTGACGGTGTCGCGCGGCACCACCCCTGAACCCTTCGACATCGAGGTGGTCGGCATCCTCGACAACGCCCTCGCGCCGGGGATCCCCCTCATCGTCATCGAAGCCACGTCACCGGAGATCGAGCGGGTCGGCGGCATCTGGGGTGGCATGTCCGGCTCCCCCGTCTACATCGACGACCAGTTGCTCGGTGCGGTGGCCTACGGCTTCTCCTTCGGCCCCTCGAAGCTCGGCGGTGTCACACCCGCTGCAGCCATGTTCCAGGTGCCGGGCCGTCCGACGCTGCCACCGGTCGTCACGCCGACCGAGGTCGAGTTGCCCGCGGAGCTGCGCTCAATGGCCATCGCCGACGGCGTGCCACGGTCGGCGGCCGGCACGATGCAGCCCTTCGACATCCCGGTGCGCGTCTCCGGCCCGACCGGCGCGAAGCTGGACCGCTTCGTCGCACGTTTCGAGGAGCGCTTCCCCGGCACACGCGTGGTCCGCGGCACGGGCGGTGCCGGAGCCGGACCGGACAGCTCCGGCGGCACGGTGATGGCGCCGGGGGGCAACCTCGCCGTCAGCCTGGCCTTCGGCGACTTCAGCGCCGTGGGGGTCGGGACCGCGACCTACGTGTGTGGTGAGACCGTGATCGGCTTCGGGCACCCGATGCTCTACGCCGGCGCGACCCGCCTCGGGATGCATGGCGCCAGTGCCGTCCGGATCGTGGACGACAGCGTGTTCGGGCCCTACAAGCTGGCCAATGCCGGACCCCTCGTCGGCACCATCGACAACGACCGCCTGGCCGGGGTCGCAGGCCGCCTGGGCGTGGCACCCGTGACGACCGCGATCACCTCGGCGATCACCAACCTCGACGACGCACGGACCACCACGGGCCGCACTGACGTCGTCTACCCCGACGATGTGGCGTGGCCGATCCTGGCCCACGGCTGGACCAACCTGGACCTGCTGGTCTTCGACGACCCGGGCGTCAGCGGGACCAGCACGGTCGACTGGGTGATCGCGGGCGTGCGGCAGGATGGCTCCCCCTGGCAGCTCGAGCGACAGAACCGGCACGCCGATCGCGTCGACCTCTCGACCGCGTCGCTGTGGGAGGTGGCGTGGTACGCGGAGCTGCTGCGGACCAACGCCTACGAGGACGTGCGCATCACCGTCGTCGACTACGTGGCCGACGTGGACACCACCTACCGGTCGCTGGAGCTCTTGGGAAATGCGGTGCGCTACGAGGCGCCTGACGGTGAGGTACGCGACGCCCGCGGTGGCATCGAGGTGGAGCCGGGCGCGACCCTGCGGCTGCTGGTCCCGCTACGCGAGTACCGCGGCGAGGTGCGCACCGTCGAGGTCGAGCTCGAGGTGCCCGAGGACGCCGCTGGCTTCGGCGAGCTCGACATCGCGGGTGGCGCGTCGCTGGGCGCGGACGGCGATCTCGAGTGCCTGTTCTACCCCGAGGAGTGCGGCCGTCCCTCGGTCGGCTCCTTCGCCACCCTGTTGGACACCCTGGCATCCCAGCCGCGCAGCGACACCCTCGTGGTCACCCTGCGACTGTACGACGAGGTGTGGTCGTCCGAGGACGAGCCGGTCGGCGACAGCCTCGCGTTCGACGGGCCGGATCCTGCGCCGAGCAGCCGGACGTCGGTCCAACTCGACGAGGTGGTGACGGGACGGACCTTCATCGAGGTGTACACGGATCTCGAACCCGAGCCCGAACCGGAGCCGGAGCCCGAGCCCGAGCCCGAGCCCGAACTCGAACCAGAGCCCGAAGCCGAGCGGCCCGAGCCCGAACGCACCGTCGTGCCGGTCGAGGTGGCCGGGGTACAGGTGACCCGTGCACCCACCGTGGCAGCCACACCGACCACGACCCCGAGGCTGCAACGCACGGGCAGCGATGCCCTGCTGCTCGCCATCCTGGGATCGCTGGCGATCGGCGGCGGCACGACCACCCTGCTCGCCGACCGGCGCCGACGTGGCGGTGCCAGCTGACATCGCCCTCGGGTACCCGAACGTGCTCAGTCGAAAGCCGCAGGGAGACGATCCAACTGCCTGGCGAGGTCGCCGGTGTCGAAGGCGACGAACTGGTCGTAGCGCAGACCCAACTCGACCTCGCCAGGCCCCGCGGTGCGCACCCTGGCTTCCAACGGCCGCTGATGGGCTCGGAAGCTGAAACGATCCCCCGGCTTCTTGAGGACCGCTCCCCCCTCCTTGCGCTCGTGCTCGTGGAAGCCGAACCGCAGGAGGGTGGTCACCACCGCGTCAACGGACGGCGCGGACACGGTGCGGGTGGGACGGGGAGCGAACTGCATGGTGGTTCCTCTCGTTGCGCTCAGCGATGCACGGCGATGTGCAGCGCCCTCTTGTTCGGACGGGATGCTCACAGCGTCAGGACGAAGGGACCGAGACCCAGGACGCACAGTGCGACGCCGGCGGCGCGTGACCATGCGGCCACGTGGCGTGCAGCGGTCCCGATCATCGGCGCCACGGGTACGGCGAGATCGATCAGCGCCAGCATCACGAGCCCACGGCGCAGCGCCTGCCACCAGGCAGCGGCTGCAGCGGGCTCCACCAGGACCGCGACCCAGGCCGCGGCTGCGACGACCAGCGCGCCGCCCAGATGGGCTCGGCCGATCGCGGCGCGGAGTTCCTCGACACGCCAGCCGGGGCGCTCCGGGGTGGCCGATCCGGTCATCGGGAACCAGACCCCGAACGCCGCGGCCAGGGGCACGGCGATGCCGAGCCCGTTCGGCCATGGTGCGTGGCCGAGCCCGAGCCCCTGTCCCCGGGCCACGCTGCGGATCAGGACCTCACGCAGCAGGAGGATCCCGAGCAGGACCACGATGGCACCAGCTGCGGCCAGGACCCCCTCGGCACGTGGCGACCGCAACGCCACGACCGTCAGCACGAGCGCGTTGATGGCCAGCGTCGCCCCGAAACGCCGCCACCACCGGCCGGAGACCTCCTCCTCGTCCCCGGCCGGGTGGACCCACAGCTGCATCCCAGGATCGAAGCCGCTGCCACCGACACGCCAGCGGCGCAGCATGCCCAGCAGCCCCCAGCGCCGCAGTTGCGCCGCGAAGCCGAGCCGGCGGTAGCCGCCGCTGCGGTGGAGCTGCGCGGATGCGGAGTTGACGGCGTCGATGCGGGCCGTGGCTTCGGTCACACCCTGCCCGGCGAACCACGTGAGCGCCGCGTCCCGCAGGGCGGAACCGACACCGCGCACCTCGGCCGCCGGGTCGGCGAACACCCAGTCGATCACCCCCTGCACGCCACCGTCGGCGTGCGTCGCGACGTGGAGGACCGTGCCCCCGACCACCACCCCCTGGGACTCCGCTACCAGCAGCCGGTGGTGGCTCTTGACCCGGAACAGCAGCCGATCGAAGGGGTCGAAGGCGCGAGCGACGATGGCCCGCACCTGCGGGAGATCCTCCGACGTGGCGGGCCGGACCACCACCGAGGGCCGCGCGGCTCGATCACCGTCCACTGCCGTGGTGTGGGTAGGTTCCGCCGACCGTGCCGTGGCGGTGGGGTTCGGGTCCCCGGTTGGCTCGATCGGCATCTCCACCGCCTTCTCCCGGTCCGGGCTGCGTTCGTGACCCACCATACGTTAGTAGCCGCTACGTTAGCAGGCGATATGTAGAGGGGCGATGAGCCGAACACGCAACCCCCGCGGCCAGGGCGACCAGCTGCGCGAGGACCTCCTCGATGCGACGGAGGCGCTCCTCGCTGAGCTGGAGGACGAACGGCGGGTGACGATCCGCGCCATCGTCGAGCGGGTCGGGGTCACCCCTCCCTCGCTGTACCTCCACTTCCCCGACAAGGCTGCGCTGATCCGAGCCGTGGTGGCACGCCGCTTCGCGACGCTGGCCGCCGCCACGCAGTCCGCCGCCGGTCCACTGGAGGCCGCCGGCGATCCGGCAGCGGCACTGCGGGCCGGCTGCCGCGCCTACCTCGACTGGGCGCGCGACAACCCCGGCAGCTACCGCGTGCTGTTCGAGATCCAACGCGACACGGAGCTGGAGCGCCCCGACGGGACGACGGGCTCGGAGGCCTTCGACCAGCTCGCACGGCGCATCGCGGGCTGCCAGCAGGCCAGGATGGCGGACCCGGCCGCCGATGCCGGCGACCTCGCCGCGGTGGTGTGGGCAGGCCTGCACGGCATCGCCACGCTGACGGTGCTGCGCAAGCGGTTCCCGTGGCCTCCGATCGAGCAGATGCTCGACCGGCTGCTGACCGGCATCGTGGGACTCCCCCCCGTCGGCGCTGCCACCACGGGCGAGCCGATCACCGAGGGACCGGTCAGCTGAGCAGCGCGACCACGCCGCCGATCGGCAGCCCGGCGACACCACCGATCCTGCTCCCTCGTGTGTGCCACGCAGCGAACCGCCTACCCGGCAGCGGCACGCCGGCCAGCACTGCCACCACGACGGACGGGCCGGGGCATGCTGCCCCGGCCCGTCGCTGGTCGGTCAGGAGTGTCCGCGACTCAGCGGGCGTTCCCCGGACCGTTGCCCGGGTTCCCGGGCGGTCCGCCCGGGCCCCCACCGCCGGTCCGGCCGCGTGCGTTGGCCGCAGGGCCACGCTCGAGCTCGAACTCGGGCGAGGTGATGTACTGCGGGCCCGCCTCGTTGGGCAGCTCCGCTGCGACCTCGAAGTGCCAGGTCCCACGCGGAGCCAGACGGCGCGCGTTGCCGTTGCCGACCGCCTCCTGGCCGTCCCAGACGAACGGGATCAGCTCGACGGGATCGACGCTGCGCCGCGCGTTGGCGACCTCGGCGACATCCACCTCGTACCCGGACTCGTGCACCGCCGTGATGGTCACCGACTCAGCGCCGTAGCCCATGAACAGGCCGACCCCGGGGACGTCGATCCCACGCCGTGAGAACGAGGTGCCCTCAGCGACCGGTTCCCCGACCAGCAGACCGTCCTCGTCCTCCTCGAACTCGAGGAGCGAGATGTTCGGTAGCCCGAACGACGCCCGGTCCTCCGGCCAGATCTCGATGTCGCTGAGGTCACCGGCGAGACCGGCGTAGGGCACGACCAGGGTCGAGCCCTCGCCGTCCACCGGCGTCATGGTGATGTGGCCACCGACCTGGTTGAGGTAGAGCCCGGTCTCCGGGTTCGCGATGGTCACCTCGACCTCGACGCTCTCACCGGCTCCCACGGTCACCTCGTCGGCCTCGAAGCTCGCGCTCGCCGACGACAGGTAGAAGTCCGGGTCGAACATGGCCAGCCAGGTGCCGATCGGCGCGTAG
>SKTN01000050.1 GCA_007117945.1 Nitriliruptoraceae bacterium
CGAGGTGGCCGTGGGGTTCGCGGTGTTCGGCGCGATGGTGCTGATCTTCGACGTGATCACCGGTGCCGACGACGCGCCGCAGCACCTGACCCCCGCACCTGACCCGGCCGATGACGCCGCCGATGGTCCCGCCGATGGTCCCGTCGCGGCCGACACCGGGGAGGCCGGGCGATGATCGAGCTGTTCCTCTCGCGCTACGTCTACCTCTTCGTCCTCGCGCTGCTGGCGATCGGGCTGTACGGGGTGCTGGCGAAGCAGGACCTGGTCAAGAAGCTGATCGGCCTGGTCATCTTCTCCACCGCGATCTACATCTTCTTCATCGAGGGTAGCCTCCAGGAGGGTGGCACCGCCCCCGTGCTCGATGAGCGCGGCACGGACCCGGCGCTGTACGTCGACCCCCTCCCCCACCTGCTGATCCTGACGGCCATCGTGGTGGGTGTCGGGGTCCTCGGGGTGGGGCTGGCGCTGCTGGTGCGCATCTACCGGGCCCACGGCAGCCTCGACGAGTACGTGGTGGCCGCCCGCCTGGCGGGGCGGTTCCCCAGCGACACCGAGCTCGAGGACGAGGAGGCCGAGCGCAGCCCCGTCCCGGGCCACGAGCCGGGCACCGGCAGGGCCGTCGGCGGTGGCGCGAGCGGCGGTGGTGCGAGCGGCGGTCATGACCCCGGCGACGGGGGCAACGCTGCCGACGACGACGAGCAGGGGCCAGCGTGAGCCAGCTCCCGATGCTGCCCCTGCTGCCCCTGCTCTTCGGGGCGGTGATCGCGATGCTGGTGAGCCTGTGGCGCGCCGAGGCCGCCCAGATCGTGGCCATCGTCGCCACCTCGCTGTCCCTGGTGTTCGGCGTCACGGGCCTGATCCGGGTCGTGGGCGACGGCCGCATGACCTACGACCTCGGCGGGTGGCCGCCACCCGTGGGCATCGAGTACGTGCTCGATCCGCTGTCCGGCTTCATGGTCTCCATCGTGGCCTTCATCGGCCTGCTGGTGTGCCTCTACCCCGTGGACGTCGGCTTCGACATCCGCCCCGGGCGCGGCATGCCGGTCTACGCCCTGGCCCTGCTGCTGCTCACCGGGCTGACGGGTGTGATGCTCTCCGGTGACCTGTTCCACCTGTTCGTGATGCTGGAGATCTACGCGATCTCCACCTACGGGCTGGTGTCGCTGGGTGGTGACCGCGGGACCTTCGCGGCCTTCCGCTACCTGCTGCTCGGCACCGTCGGTTCCGGGCTGTACCTGCTCGGCATCGGGTTCCTGTACTTCTCCACCGGCACCCTGAACATGGCCGACATGGCCGCGACCCTGCCGACCATCGCGGACTCGCCCGCGGTGCTCGGTGGCCTCGGGCTGATCGTCATCGGGCTGGCGCTGAAGATGGCGCTGTTCCCCCTGCACATCTGGCTCCCCGACGCCCACAGCTTCTCGCCCCCCGGTGTGGCCGCCCTGCTGGCCGCGGTCCAGGTCAAGGCCGGCGCCTACTCCCTGATCCGGATCCTGTTCGACGTCTTCGGCCCCACCTACCTCGGTGCCGAGGGCCTGCCCGTCTCCGCGGCGCTGATCTGGTTCGGGCTGGCCGGGATCATCGTCGGTTCCGTGCTGGCGATCCGCCAGCGCGACATCAAGCGGATGCTGGCCTACTCCACCGTGGCCCAGCTCGGCTACATCGGGGTCGGGATCGGACTGGCGACACCGCTGGCGCTGATCGGTGCCCTGCTCCACGTGCTCAACCACGCCCTGATGAAGAGCGCGCTGTTCCTGGTGGCCGGTGGCATCATCCAGCGCACCCACCTCAAGGCGATCCCGAGGTTCGCCGGGCTGGGCAAACGCATGCCGCTGACCATGTTCGGCTTCGCCATCGCGGCGTTGTCGATGGTGGGCATCCCGCCCCTGGCCGGGTTCTGGTCGAAGTTCTACCTCGTCTGGGGCGCCGTGGACGCCTCCAACTGGACGGTGGCGATCGTGATCGGCGCCTCCAGCCTGCTCACCCTCGTGTACTTCCTGCGGCTGTTCGAGCAGATCTTCGTCCGGGAGCCCGAGGAGGCCCTGGTCGCCGAGGCCACGGAGCCGAGCGGCAGCGTGGTGTCCACGGTGTGGATCCTGGCCGCGGCCATCGTGCTGGTGGGGGCCTTCACCGCCGTGATCGTCGGGGACGTGATCGAGCCGATCGCCGTGCGGATGCTCGGCTGAGGCCCACGGTCGTCGGCTGACCACGGGCGCCGAACCGTCCGCGCGTCACCGCGCCAGGGGCAGCTGCAGGGCGATCCGCGTCCCCCCGCCCTCGCGGGGCTCGGCGGCGATCCGCCCGCCGTGGTGCTCGACGATCCGCCGGCAGGTCGCCAGTCCGAGCCCGAGTCCCCCGGCCTCGTACCCGGCCTCGCCCTGCACCCCGAAACCGAACATCCGCGCCGCATCCTCGGTGGTCACGCCCACGCCGTTGTCGTCCACGTGGACGACGAGGTGGTGCCCGCGGACCGCACCGCGCACCTCCACCCGCAGCGCCCGGTCGGGGGACCGGAACTTGATCGCGTTGGTGACCAGGTTCTGGAACACCAGCTCGAGCTGGACCCGGTCGCCGACCACCTCGAACCCGTCGTCCACCACGACCTCGCCATCCACGTCGAGGAGTTGCCCGGCGAGGCCGTCGATCACCTCCTGGACCAGCGCGGCGAGGTCGATGCGCTCGCGGCTCGGCTCCGGCCGGCCCGCGGAGGCCAGGTCCAGCAGGGTGCTGGTGGAGGCCAGGGCCCGCGTGACCTGCCGGTTCGCGCGGGAGAGTAGGTCGGTGACCGAGGCACTCAGATCCCCGGCGTGGTGGTGCAGGGCCAGCTCGAGCAGGCCCTTCGCGGTGCCGAGCGGCGAGGTGAGGTCGTGGGAGGCGACCTCCGCGAAGGACTCCAGCGCCTGGTTGGAGCGTTCGAGGTCGGCGATCATGCGCTGCAGGCGCTCCTCGGCGCGGTGCTGCTGGGTCAGGTCGACGACCTGTGCGAGGACGTACCCCGGCTCGCCGTCATCGCCCACCACCAACGAGGCGGTCACCTGCGTCGGCACCGCGGTGCCGTCGGCGCGCAGGTAGCGCTTGTGGATCGTGTAGTACTCGTGGCCCTCGTCGAGCATCCCCTGCAGCTGGTCGATGCTCGGCGTGAGGTCCTCCGGATGGGTGACGTCCTCGACGACGTAGCCCCGCAGCTGCGCGCGGTCACGGTCGAGCAGCGCACACAGGGCGGGGTTGGCGTCCATCCACTCCCCGTCGAGCCCGACCATGGCCATGCCGATGGGCGAGTACTCCCACGCCTGCTTGAAGCGCTGCTGCGCGTTGCCGAGGCGAGGACCCTCGCTGCTCCCACCCGTGTCGATGACCTTGGAACCCACGGCTCCCCCCGGTCGGGACGCGCGCCGACCCTACTGCACAGCCTCCTCGGCGTCGCCATCGGCGCCCCCGTCGGGATGGACAGCGTCCCGGTCCGCCGCGGTGTCCGCAGCGGGGTCCTGCACCACGACCAGCACCTCGTCGGCCTCCACCTGCTGGCCGGGGGCGACGCGCACCTGGGTCACGGTCCCACCCTGGGGCGCGGTGACGCGGTGCTCCATCTTCATCGCCTCCACGGTGACCAGCACCGCACCCTCGCGCACCGGCTGGCCCTCCTCCACGGCCACGGTGACCACCACACCGGGCATCGGCGCCCGGGTGGCGCCCGGCTGCGCGACGCGACTGCGGTCGGGGGACCTCGGCACCACGTCGAGGTCGACGATCCCGAGCCCCGGCCCGAGCACCTGCACCTGCCGGCTGGCGCTGCCGCCCCCGGCCACCGTGACCCGCTGGCGGTGCCCCTCCACCTCGACATCGAGGTGGTGCGCCCCGTACCCGTGGACGCGCACACCTCCGGCGTACACCACCTCGCCGTCAGCGTCGAGGAAGGCTGCTGGCACGCCGGTGAGGACCTCGGCGTCGAAGCTCGCGTCCCGGCGGGCCCGCAGGCGGACGGTCAGCCCCCCGCGGGCGGTCACGGCACCGGGGTCGTCGACGCTGCCCACCTCCGCCTCCGGGCGCGCGCTCGCCGCCCCCACGGCGGCCAGGCCGGCGGGTAGGAAGGTGTGCTGCTCCCACACCACGCCGGTGTTGGAGAACCCGGGGGGCACACCGGCCCGCCCCTCGACGCCGCCGCGCACCGTGTGGTGGACCGCGGCGAACAGCGCCGCCCGTGCCTGCTCCCGGGGCGCGGGACGCACCCGTGCCAGCAGGTCGTCGAGGTGGTCGGCGAGGAAGGCGGTGGTGGTCGCACCCGCCAGGAAGCGCCCGTCACGCAGGACGGCCACGAGCAGGTCGCGGTTGGTGGTCACGCCGGTGATCGGTGCGGCTGCCAGCGCCGCCGCCAGCCGGGCCGCCGCCTCGTGGCGGGTCGGGGCCGTCGCTATCACCTTGGCGAGCATCGGGTCGTAGTGCGGGGTGACCGCCTCGCCCGCCCGCACCCCGAGCTCCCGGCGGATGCCCGGCAGCGCCGGCACGTCGAAGGCGGTCAGCCGGCCCGTGGCGGGCAGGTAGCCGGCGGGCACGTCCTCGGCGTAGAGACGTACCTCGATGCTGTGGCCCCGGGCCACGATCCGGTCCTGGCTGGCGGGCAGCGGGAAGCCGCCGGCCACCAGCAGCTGCCAGCGCACCAGGTCGATGGACTCCAGGGTGCCCGTCGCCTCGTCGCGGACGGCCACGACCTCCTCGGTGACGGGGTGTTCGACCTGCAGGCGGGTGTTGACCTCGAGGAAGGCGATCGCGTCACGGGCGGGCACGGCCTCCCCCGCACGCCGGCGGGCGAGCACCTCCTCGTCCACGACGAACTCCACCGTGCCGGCGGACACGTAGCCCAGCGTCCTCGCGGCCGCCAGCGCCGCGACGGTCAGCTCCGCACGCACCTCGGCGTCGATGCCGGGTGAGGGGCACTCCTCCACGACCTTCTGGTGGCGGCGCTGGATGGAGCACTCCCGCTCGAACAGGTGCAGGAGGTTGCCGTGGGCGTCGCCGACGATCTGGACCTCCACGTGGCGGGGGCTGGCGATCAGGCGCTCGAGGAACACCCGGTCGTCGCCGAAGGCGCTGCCGGCCTCGCGCTGGGCGCTGGCCACGGCGTCGGCGAGCTCGTCGAGGTGGTGGACCGCACGCATACCCTTGCCACCGCCGCCCGCGGCGGCCTTGACGATGATGGGCAGGCCGATGCGCTCACCGGCGGCGCGGATGTCGTTGTCGGTGGGCTCGGGTGGGAGCTCCGCCCCGGGGACCAGGGGCACGCCGGCGGCCGCCATGCGCTGCTTGGCCTCGAGCTTGTCACCCATGGTCTCGATCACCTCAGGGCTCGGACCGATCCAGTTCAGCCCCGCGTCGAGCACCGCCCGGGCGAAGGACGGCGCCTCGGCGAGGAACCCGAAGCCGGGGTGGACGGCGTCGGCGCCGGCGCGCTGTGCGGCCTCCACCAGGGCGTCGGCCCGCAGGTAGCTCTCGGCGGGGCTGGCGCCGCCGATGCGGATGTGGTCGTCGCAGGCGGCGAGGTGGGTGGCGTCCACGTCGACATCGGAGGCCACGCCGACGGCGCGGATCCCCATCGACCGGCAGGTGCGGGCGATGCGGGCCGCGATCTCCCCGCGGTTGGCGATCAGCACCGCACGGGGCAGGCGGCGGGTCGGGGTCGTCGGTCGGTCACTCATCGCCGCCCCCTCACATCCGGAACACGCCGAAGGCGTCGCCGCCCTCGACCTCGGCGGTGTGCACCGCGGACAGCGCCATACCCAGCACGTGGCGGGTGTCACGCGGGTCGATGATCCCGTCGTCCCAGCCCTGGCCCGTGGCGAACAGCGCGTTGGACTCCGCCTCGATCTGGGTCTCCACCATCGAGCGGACCGCGTCGTCCTTGTCCTGGTCCCAGGTCTCCCCGCGGTTCTCCGCGGCGGCCTTGGCGACGATCGACAGCACCCCGGCGAGCTGCTGGGGGCCCATCACGGCGATGTGGTGGTTCGGCCAGGTGAACAACAGGCGCGGGTCGTAGGCACGACCGCACATGCCGTAGTTCCCGGCGCCGTAGGAGGCCCCGGTCATGACGGTGAGATGGGGCACCTCGGAGTTGGACACGGCGTTGATCAGCTTGGCGCCGTCCTTGATGATCCCGCCCTGCTCGTAGCTGGTGCCGACCATGAACCCGGTGATGTTCTGCAGGAAGACCAGGGGCCGGTCACGGCGGTTGGCGAGCTGGATGAACTGTGCGCCCTTCTCCGCCTCCTGGCTGAACAGCACCCCGTTGTTGGCGAGGATCCCGACGGGGAAGCCGTGGATCGAGCCCCAACCGGTGACGAGGTTGGTGCCGTAGCTGGCCTTGAACTCCTCGAAGCGGCTGCCGTCGAGGGTGCGGGCGAGCACCTCGCGGGCGTCGAAGGGCTCGCGCAGGTCGACGCTGGCGATGCCGAGCAGCTCCTCGGGGTCGTACAGCGGCGCGTCGGCAGGTTCGGTCGGACCGGGGCCGCGCTTGGTCCAGCCGAGGTTGCGCACGATCTGGCGGGTGATGCGGATGGC
This sequence comes from Nitriliruptoraceae bacterium, assembly GCA_007117945.1. GTDB lineage: Bacteria > Actinomycetota > Nitriliruptoria > Nitriliruptorales > Nitriliruptoraceae > T1Sed10-7. The sequence continues at coordinate 6,550 of SKTN01000050.1, forward strand.
CTCGAGTTCGTCCTCGGCGAGGTGGTCACCGAGGCCGGAGACCTTGGCGTGCATCTCCGCGCCGCCGAGCTCCTCCTCGGTGGCGTCCTCACCCGTGGCCATCTTGACCAGGGGCGGGCCGCCGAGGAACACCTTGGAGCGTTCCTTGATCAGGACGGTGTGGTCGCTCATCCCGGGGATGTAGGCGCCGCCGGCGGTGGAGGAGCCGAAGACCACGCTGATGGTGGGCACACCGGCCTTGGACAGCTCGGTCAGTTCCCGGAAGGTCCGCCCACCCCGGACGAAGATGTCCTTCTGGGTCCGCAGGTCGGCGCCGGCGGACTCCGTGAGGTTGATGGACGGCAGGCGGTTCTCCCGAGCGATCTGGAGGGCGCGCAGGGACTTGGTGACGCTGAAGGGGTTGGAGGCGCCACCCTTGACGGTGGGGTCCATACCCCCGATCAGGCACTCGACGCCCTCCACCACGCCGATGCCATGGATCGCCGAGCCACCCACCTGGAAGTCGCTGTCGTAGCCGATCAGGGGTTGCAGCTCGAGGAAGGGACTGCCGGGGTCGAGCAGCAGCGCGATGCGCTCCCGCAGGGTGAGCTTGCCCCGGTTGCGGTGGCGTTGCAGCCGCTCCTGACCACCGCCGGTGTGGGCGGTGGCCAGCTGCTCGTCGATGTGGGCGAGCAGTTCCAGGTTGCGCTCACGGTTGCGCTCGAAGCTCGCGCTCGACGTGTCGACGCGCGTGGCCAGCACGTCGTGGGCAATCGTGGTCTCCATGACGTCTCCCGCACTCGGCGGCGGAACGATAGCGGAAGATCCGTTCCGTCCCCGCCCTGATGCCACCCGGGCACCGCCGACGAGGGCGCGCCTGCCACCGCACCCTCAGGTGACGTTGACGGTGAGCTGCCCATCTGGCGGCGCGGTGCCCGAAGGCCCGGCCTCGGTACCGGGTCCGGCGCGCACGGCGGGTCCCGCCCGACCACCCGGTCCGGCGCACACGGCGGGTCCCGCCCGACCACCCGGTCCGGCGCGCACGGCGGGTCCCGCCCGACCACCCGGTCCGGCGCGCACGGCCGGTCCCGCCCGATCACCTGGGCCTGTGCCGGCAACGGGCTCCTCCCGGACCCCATCTGCGTTGGCTGCCCGGTCCAGCGGGTGGGTGTAGGTGGCGTCTTCACGGTGGAAGGTGACCTGGTCGCCGTCGATGTGCACCCGCCAGGGGCCGTTGTCGAACCGGCGGTGGTGGCGGCGGCACAGCAGGACCGCGTTGGCCGGGGACAGCCGCCCCTCGGCCCGGAACGGCTCCTGGCCGTGGGCGACATCACACCACGACGCGGGCGCGTCACAGCCCTGCCACCGGCACCCGCCGTCGCGGACCACCAGTGCCCGCCACAGCCCCATGGGGACGGTGCGCACGTTCCTGGTCACCTCGATCGGCGTGCCCTCAGCAGCACGCAGCACCCGGCTGACCTCGCAGTCGGTGAGCAGCGTGCCCGCCTCCGCCAGGGTGACAGGCTGACCAGATCCTGCGAAC
>SKTN01000157.1 GCA_007117945.1 Nitriliruptoraceae bacterium
CGACACCCGGACCTCGGGACCGCGGTGCGGTGCCCGACCGAACGGATCGACCCAGATGGACCGGCACCCCGCTCGCACGGCGGGCAGGATGTCGTTGAAGTAGTTGTCCCCGATGCACAGCACGGCGTCGGCGGTGACGTCGTGGATCCGGGTGAGCTCAGCGAGCCAGGACTCGAGCCCAGCCGGCTTGTTGGCGCCGAAGTGGATGCCATCGAAGTGCGCCGGCAGGCCCAGGGTGTGGACGAGTTGGCGACCCAGGTGCTCCGGGGTGTTGGTCATCACGTAGCGCACGGGGAACCGGGGGACCTCGGCGAGCACCGGCGCGAGGTCGGTGGTGTCGAGCAGATCCGAGGTCGCTTCGTTGATCGCGTGGCGGACCGCCGCGAAGGCCTCGTCCTGCAGGCCGGAGGCGACCTGGAAGTGGCAGGCCAGGGCGCGCACGACCTGCCAGGCATCGCCCGCGTAGACCACGTCGTCGCCGTACCGGATCGGTGTGCCGACGCGCTCGTGGTCCACCGGCGTGCCGTCCCACCGGAAGGCGGCCTCCACGGTGAAGTCCGGCGCGCGCAGGATCACGTCGTCGCCCGGCGCGTAGAAGTCGCCGAGCTCGAGCGGGTGCGACCCGGCGAGGATGGCGTCGAGCTCACCACGCAGCGTCCCGCTGGAGGTCGAACCCCGCTGGTGGAGTTCCTCGAGGTAGCGGGGCACGAAGCCGTCACCCTGGTAGAGGGTGCCATCGAGATCGAAGATGGCGATGTGCACGCCGTCGGTGATCCTACGGGTGTCAGGTTCCACGTTTGAGTCCTCCATCGGCCAGGGCATCCGCGGCGTCGCCCACCCGGAGTCCGACGACGTCGAGCCGGCGGAGCAGCTCACGGCGCTGGAGCACCCCCGGTTCGAGGTCACGCTCGAACAGCTGGGCGAGGCTGGACTGGTAGCTGGCACGGACGTCGTTGACGAGCTTCTTGGTGCGCAGGGAACCGTTGACGGCCTCCAGGGTGTCGCTGGCGAGCAGCGTCACCGCTGCCTGCATCTGGTCGATCGCGGTCGCCAGGGCCTCCAGCGGTGCGATCATCAGGGGATCGCGGACCTGCGCGCCGAACAGGTCCAGCTCCCGGGTGAAATCGCGCAGGTTATCCACCACGTCGTCCAGCGAGCGCGACAGGCGGAAGAGGTCCTCACGGTCGATCGGGGTCACCAGCGTGCGCGAGAGGCGGGTGACCAACTGCTCGCGGTGCCGATCGCCCGCGTGTTCGAGCTCGCCCATCCGTCTCCGCGCCTCGCGGGTGTCGACCCCGCCGGTCGCGGCCTCCAGCGCCAGGGCGACCGCCTCGCCGGCGACACCCACCTGACGGACCAGGGCGGTGATCAGCCGCTGCTGGCTGTGCCCGGTCAGGTCCGAGACGACGCTGCGGAGCAGGCTCGGTCCCCTCATGGCAGGCTCGCCAGCGCGAGGCCGAGGAGCGCTGCCAGCACGAAGGCGGCAGGCAGGGTCAGGGTCCAGGCGATCGCGATCCGTGCCACCGGTCGCCAGCGCACCCGTCGGGGCGTGATCCCCACGCCGGCACCGACGAGGCCGCCGGTCACCGCCTGGGTCAGGCTGACCGGGGAGCCGATCGCGGCGCTGCCCAGCACCGCGGCGCCCGAGGCGATCTGCGCGTAGCCGGCCTCCTCGGTGCGCAGCGGGAGGACGCCTGCGCTGAGGGTGGGACCGATGCGGGCGAACCCGAGCACGGTGCCCGCGCCGAAGGTGGCGACGGTGAGCAGCCACCACCCGGCCCCGACCTCGGTCACGGCGACCGACATCACCACCGCGGTGGCGGCGAGCATCTTCTGGCCGTCGTTGGTCGCGTAGGCCAGGCACTGCAGCAGGAAGCCGACGCGCGGCAGCGCGCGACGCACACGCGGCATCGGGCCGAGCAGCGGCCGGCCGGCGCGCTGGAGCAGGTACGCACCGATGAGACCGACGGCCGGCGCCGCAGCGGCGACCAGGAGCACCCACCCGATGGTCGACCACCCGACGGGCAGCCCCGCGGCGAGCCCGGCGCCGGCGATCGCCCCCACCAGGCCCAGCGTGAGGCTGGTGGGCAGCCCCTGACGGGTGAGGAGCCAGACGACCGCCAGGGTCGCGACCAGCGCGACGGTCAGGGCCGCCGCGCCCCCCTGGCCCTCGAAGCTGACCAGACGGGACGCCAGGGTGTCGGCGACGCGCGTGCTCACCAGGGGCCCGGCGGCGAGGGCGACGAGGAGGATGACGACGGGCAGCCAGGGATGGCTGCTCGCCACCCGTGAACCGGCAGCCACGATCGTCCCACCGTCGTTGACGCCGTTCGTCCAGGCGAACGCCAGCAGCACGGCGACGGCAACGCCCTCGTCGATCATGCGACGTCCACCCCGCCGAGGGCGGCCAGCGCCGCGGGCAGCGGTGTGCGCTCGAGCTCCAGGGCACCCGTGGCGGCGGCGAAGGCGCGTGTCCCGTCGGTCCAGGCGTGGGGCCCGTCGCCGCTGGGGGTCAGGAAGCGACCGCCCGCAGCCTGGAGCATCGCCGCCCCGGCGGCCACGTCCCAGGTGTGGGCCCCGGCGGCGAAGGCCGCCTCGGCCCGACCAGCTGCCACGTAGGCCAGCTCGAGGGCGACCGACCCGAGCCGACGGGTCGCGCGGAAGCCGCGCAGCAGCTCGCCGTAGCGCTGCGCCTGCGAGGTACCGAAGGGCTGCGCCTCGTAGGGGAAGTTGGTGAGCAGCACGGCGTCGAGGGGCTCGGCGACCTCGCTCGGCTGCAGCGGCCGGCCGTTGCACTCGACGACCTCGCCCGCCGTGGCGAAGCACTCCTCGCGGAGCGGATCGAGGACGACACCGGCGACCAACCGCCCCTGCACCTCGGCGCCGATCGACACGCAGAAGAAGGGCACGCCGGTGGCGAAGTTGATCGTGCCGTCGATCGGATCGACGTGCCAGCGCACCTGGTGCGCGCCACCGGGCTGGTGGGTGCTGCCCTCGCGGGTGCCGTACTCCTCACCCACCACCGCCGAGCTGGGCAGCGCGGCCAGCAGGTGGTCGCGCAGCGAGCGCTCCGCCCACAGGTCCGCGTCGGTGACCACGTCGTGCGCACCACCCTTGCGTTGCGCACCGGTGTCGCGGTCGTGGAACACCGTGGCCAGTCGCGGCGCCACGGCCTCAGCGGCCTCGATCGCGAGGTCGCGCACCACCCGGGGGTCGGGTGCGCAGGGACCGGGAGCGTCGGTGGTCATCTCAGATCAGCTTCTGGCGCAGCCAACCGGAGAAGCGCTCCACGCCGTAGACGATCACGAAGATGAGGATGATCACGCCGGCCATGCGGTCGAACTGGCGCTGCCCGATGGTGGAGTCGAGCAGGTTGCCGATGCCCCCGGCACCGACGATCCCGAGGATCGTCGCCGCGCGGATGTAGACGTCGAAGGTGTACAACCCCACGCCCACCATGGACGGCACCGCCTGGGGCAGTACCCCCGTCAAGGTCCGTTGGAGCCAGCTGGCACCGGTGGAGGTGAGCCCCTCCTGCACCTTGCTCAGGGGGAGGGACTCCAGGGCATCGGCCATCAGCTTCCCGGTGAGGCCGATGGCGCCGATGGTCAGCGCGAGCACGCCGGCGAAGGGGCCGAGCCCGACGGCGACGACGAACAGCACCGCAAGGATCAGCTCCGGGATGCCGCGCACGGCGAGCATGGAGAACCGGGAGAACCGGTAGGCCCAACGGTTCGGCGCCACGTTGCGGGCACCGAGGAGCGCGAAGGGGATGCTGAGCAGGATGCCCAGACCGGTGGCCGTGATGGCGATCCAGAAGGTCTCCGACAGCTCCGTGACCGTGCGGGCGATGTTGGTGGTGAAGTCCGGGGGGACCATCAGCGCCAGCAGCGCTCCCACGTCGCCGACACTGTCGAGGTAGCGGCGAAGGCTGATGTCCAGGGCCCCGAAGCTGATGATGGTGAGCACGATCCCAGCGCCGGCGAAGATCCACTTGCGCAGGCGCAGCGCACCCCACGGCTCGCGCAGCGTGTCGCCCCGCTCGAGCTGCCCGGCCGCCGTTGCCCGGCGGTAGCGCTCCTGACGGGTGGCCTCGGCGGCGGCGCGGTCCTCCTCCGACTGTCGCCGGATGCGGTTGGTCAGGCGGTAGGGGTTGGCCTTGCGGCCCTGGTCCTCAGCACCGAGCAGGGCGCGACGGACCACGTTCGAGATCTGCTCCACCAGCACGATCAGGACGAAGATGATGGCGACGATCGCGAAGACCCGCGAGTAGGCGAGCTGGCCCTGCACGCGCTGCAGTTCCAGTCCGATGCCCCCTGCGCCGACGTAGCCGAGGATCACGGCGGAGCGCACGTTGATGTCGACGCGGTACAGGCCCAGCGCGATCCAGCCGCTCAGCACCTGGGGGAGGACGGCACTGACCAGGACCTGCAGACGCCCTGCACCGGTGGCCTTCATGGCCTCCACCGGACCGGGGTCCACCTCCTCGATCGCGTCGGAGTAGAACTTGCCGACCATCCCGATGGAGTTGATGCCGATCGCGAGCACCCCGGCGACGGGCCCGATCCCGATCGCGCGGACGAAGACCAGCGCGAACACGATCGCGGGCACGGAACGGGTGAAGACGATGATGCCGCGGCTGACGGCGTAGCCGATCCGCCCGGTTGTGGTGTTGCGCGCCGCCAGGACCGCCAGGGGCACGGAGAAGACGATGGCCAGTGCGGTGCCGGCGATCACCATCCACACCGTGACCAGCAGCTCGTCGACGTAGCGTCGCCACTCGTCGAACCGCGGTGGCCACATGCGCTCCACGAGGTTGGCGAGGTCACCGACACTCTGGATCAGCCGGGCGGGCGACATGCCGGTCTGCCACATGCCGATCGGGATCAGCACGAGCAGCAGCAGCCCGAGGGTCCACAGCTGTGCACGCTGCCGGGTCCAGGGGGGGCGGATCGGGTCGCCGGGGTCGGGGAGGCCGGCTCCGGCACCGGCCGGTTCCGTCGCGGTGGCCATGTCAGCCCGCCTCCGCACTCGTCTGTGGGGCGTGCGTCGGTTCGGCATCGTCCTCAGCCGGCGCGGTCCCGGGATCGACCCGTCGGTAGACGTTGCGGGCGTCGGCGTCGCTGAGACCCTTCGCCCGCTGGTCGAGGACGATCTCGCCGGCCCGCAGCCCGATCATGCGGTCGGCCCAGCCGAGGGCCAGGTCGACCTGGTGGAGGCTGCACAGCACGGTCAGCCCGTCCTCCTGACAGACGGAGAACAGCACCTCCATGACGGCGTGCGAGGACTCCGGGTCCAGGGAGGCGACCGGCTCGTCGGCCAGCACGACCTCGGGCTGCTGGAACAGCGTGCGCGCGATCGCCACCCGCTGCTGCTGGCCGCCGGACAGGGTGTCCGCGCGCTGGAAGGCCTGATCGGCGAGGCCGACGCGGTCGAGCTGCTCGAACGCCTCCCGGCGCATGCGGTTCGGGTAGGTGAGCACGCCGTAGCGCGGGCCGCGGAGGCGGCCCAGCGCGCCGGTCAGCACGTTCTCCAGGGCGGTGGCTCGACCCACCAGGTGGAACTGCTGGAAGATGAACCCGACCCGGCGCCTGAGGGCGCGGAGGTCACCGCCCTTGAGCTGATCGACGCGCTGGCCGAGCACCTCCACCTCGCCCGAGGTCGGCGTGACGAGCCCGTTGATGTGGCGGAGAAGGGTGGACTTCCCCGACCCGGACAGGCCGATCAGCACGAGCAGTTCGCCGCTGGGGACGTCGAAGGTGACCCCACGCAGGGCCTTGACGCGCCCGTCGTCGAACTCTCGGACCAGATCGCGGACACGTACGACGGGGGCCGGGTCGGCACCGCCGGATGCGGTGCCGGACCCGGGCGATGGCTGGAGGGCTTCGGTGGTCACGACGACTCACCTCTCCTTCGTGCGGGCGCAGGTACCGGGGTCAGTCGCAGGCAGGGGCCTGCGTCTCCTCACAGACCATGCGCAGCGTGTCGTAGTACTCGTCGTCGACGGGGAAGTAGCCCCAGCTGCCGGCGTGGTCGAGTCGGCAGGACGGTGCGCCGGAGGGACCCTCGTCCTCGATCCAGACGTCGCCGCACAGGCCACGCTCGTAGAGCACGTCACCGTTGAGCTCGACCACCTTCTCGCGCAGCGCGTCCTGCAGGGAGGTGGGCAGCTGGGTCGACACGTAGACGCCGCCGGACTCGACCTCCTGCTCGTAGAAGAACTTCAGCTCATCGAGCTCGATCGCGCCCTCAGCCGGCAGGATCTCCGTGACCATGCCGAGGAAGGAGAACCCGGCCTCGCAGTCACCGTTGATGACGGAGAGGACGGCGGCATCGTGCTGGCCGGTGAAGACGGTGGTCATGTCCGACTCAGGATCGATCCCCAGGGAGAGCATCTCGCCGGCGGGGTAGAGGTAGCCGGTCGTCGAGCCGGGGTCGGTGAAGCACACCTCGCGGCCGACGAGGTCCTCCATGCTGTCGATCTCGTCGTTGTCCGCCAGGGTGAACCCGAGGGAGGCGTTGTCCGGCTCCATGCCGGGGCCGCGGATCGTGGCGCCGATCGGCTCGATCTCGGCTCCCTGGTCGCGGGCGATGACGTAGCCGAAGGGTCCCATGTGGGCCAGGTCGGCGTTGCCGGCGATGAGCGACTCGACGACACCGGCGATGTCGGTGGCGGTGACGAACTCGATCTCGATGCCGAGGTCCTCCTCGAGGGCCGTGATGATGCCGCCGTAGCCCTCCTCGAGACCCTCATCGCCCTCGCCGGGGACCACCGCGTAGGTGATCGATTCCGGCCAGTCGTCATCGGCTGCGTCGCCGTCCTCGGTGTCGGTGTCGGTCGCCTCGGTGTCGGCGCCGTCGGTGTCGGTGGTCTCTGCGTCGGTGTCGTCGGACCCGCAGGCTGCGGCCAGCAGCGCCACGGCCGCGATCGTGCCGAGGGTGCGGAAACGTCGTGTTCGGTTCCTCATTGGCTCTGTTCTCCCATGGTTCCTGGCGTGTCCGCCGTTGCGGTCACGCGGGTGGTCGTCGCCCCGACAGGGGTGGTCGACCCACGCTGCACGAGCTCCGCTGGCAGCGTGATGTGGCGCGGCGGACGGTGTTCGTCCGCGTCGATGCGCGCCGTCAGCAGCTCGGCCGCAGCACGACCGAGTTCGCTGACCGGTTGACGGATCGTCGTCAGCGGTGGGTCCGACACCTCGGCGAAGCCGACGTCGTCGAACCCCGTGACCGCGATCTCGTCGGGAACGATGCGTCCCCGGGCACGCAGGGCCCGCAGCACACCGATGGCGATCAGGTCGTTGGCGCAGACGATCCCGTCGACCGACGGGTCCGTGTGCAGGAGCGCCCCGGCGGCCTCCGCTCCCCACGCGACCGAGAACGACCCGAGGGGCGTGGTCGTCGGCAGCGGGAGACCGTGGTGCTGGAGTCGTTCGATGAACGCGTCGCGTCGTGACGTGACGGCCTCGAGGGGTGACTCGGCACCGACGAAGGACAACCGCCGGCATCCGCCGGCGACGAGGTGGTCGACAGCGAGGTAGATGCCACCACGGTGGTCGATCGACGCGACGTCGGTGGGTGCAGCCACCGGCCGGTCGAGCTGCACGAGCGGGACCGTCGCGGCTGCCAGCTCGATGGTGGTGCAGCTCTCCTGGGGGTGGGCAGGCACGACGACGAGCGCGTCCACCTGCCGGTCGAGCAGATCGTTGATGCGTTCCCGCTCGAGGGTCGGATCCCCGAGCGAGTCGACCAGCAGGATGGACCGCTGGTCACGTTGCAGGCTGCGCTCGAGCTCCTGCACCACCCTCGGGAAGAAGGGATCCGCGATGTGCGGGATCAGGACGCCCACCATCTGCGTCCGGTGGCTCCTGAGCGCACGAGCGATGCCGTTCGTGCGGTAACCGAGCCGTGCAGCGGCGTGCTTGACGGCCTGTTCGTTCTCGACCGTCACGCCACGTGATCCGGACAGCGCGCGCGATGCTGTTGCCAGGCTGACGCCTGCCTCCTCAGCCACCTCGCGCAACGTCGGCATGCCCACCGCTCCCACGCTCCTCCCTGCGTGACGCGC
>SKTN01000014.1 GCA_007117945.1 Nitriliruptoraceae bacterium
TCTGGCGCAGATCGATGACGTAGATCCCACCGCGCTCGCCGTAGATGAAGCGTCGCATCTTGGGGTTCCAGCGCCGGGTCTGGTGTCCGAAGTGGACACCTGCCTCGAGCAGCTGGCGCATGCTGGTGACGGCCACTGCGTTCCTCCTGGGTTCGGTTGGTCCTCCGCCCGCATCCTCCGGGTCCCGTGGACGACCTGTCCGGTCGATCCACCGGGTGCGACCCACCTCGCGCGCAGCGAGGCACCGGGGCCGCCCGTCAGCAGGCGTGTGTGATGGGGTGCTGTCCGGGGGGCGGACACCGCGGTGCACCGCCCCGACGTCGGCGCGTGCGGACGGTCGCCCGCACGGCAAGAGGTCCGGTCAGTGCGACCGGACCCGCGCGATCAGGGTAGCGGTGTCGCGCCCGGCCTGCGGATCGCCGGCATCTGCCACATCCCCCACAGGTGCAGGACCCGGGCTGCGGTGGCCCCGAGGTTGCCCAGCTCACCGCCGATCACGGTGCCCGCGTGGCCGGGGCTGGTGATCACCTCCTCGCCCGCCAGGAACCTCCAGGTCACCTCGCGCACAGCCTCCGTCTCGAGGACGGAGCCGTGCCCGCCGGGCAGCACGCGGTGGTCCACGACGGGGGCGTCGGTGGTGGGGATCACACCGGAGAGGGCGTCCACGGTGCCACCGAAGCCGTGGGCGCTGTCATGCCCCGCGGGGTGACGGGTGCGGTGCGGGGTGACCACCAGGTCCCGGCTCCCGCCGATGGTCAGCACCCGCGTCCCCGTGGCCAGCGGGCCCGCCGCGCCGGCCTCCAGGGCCCGGTCCCACGCCCGGGCCAGCCGCTGGGTGGCGTCGCTGCCGGAGGCCACCTGACCGATGGCCGGCGCGTCGAGGGGCAGGCGCTGACCGGCGGGCCCCAGGTGACGTCCTACCTCCTCGGCCACGGGCCCGAGCAGCACGTCGTCACCGAGCACCTCGGCAACCACCGCCAGGTCGGAGCCGCGCAGGGGGGAGGCGATCGTGACGACGTGTCCGATGGGCGGCAGGCTCGTGTCGTAGGGGTCGTGGTGTTCCAGGAGGTAGTGGAGGATCACCAGCCCACCCATCGAGTAGCCGATCAGGTCCACCGCCCGCCCGGGCTCCCGGGCCGCCTGGGCACGCAACTGGTCCGCCAGCAGCGCCGCCGCCGGGCCCGGGCCGGGCCAGGTGTGCTCGGGGCCGTAGGGCAGCTGGTCCCGACGTGGATCGACCTCGTCGGCCCCGTCGCCGTCGACGTCCACCCGCCCCGCGTAGGAGAACGCCGTAACGCTCCGCGGGTCGTAGCCGAGATGTGCGGTGTCGAGTACCTGGCTGGCCGATGAGGCCGCGAGCCCCGGGACCAGGATCAGGTGGTTGGGGTTGGGCGGCACGGCGAAGCCGGGCCGCGCAGCCGTCGGGCTGCCGCCCACCAGGACGCCGGCGGCCCGGCCGCCCTCCCAGGGCTCGTAGGCCCGGACCCGGTGGTCGGTGCCCCGCCAGGCGCCCTCCCCCACCAGCGACGGTCGCCGATCGTCCCCACCGAGCAGGGACAGCGGATCGATGTAGGTGCCGGTGCGGTCCCGTGCACCCCAGTGCAGGCCGTGGTCACGGCCACCGGGCCCGTGGCCGCCGGCGTCGAGGGCACCGAGCACCTCGCCACCGCTGACCGACGCGCCGCGGGCGACCCGCAGCCCCTGCAGGGGCCCGTAGGTGGTCAGGTGCCCGTCCGTGTGGGCGATGCTGACCCAGCGCCGACCCGCGACGGGGCCGGCGAAGCGCACCATCCCCGGCGCCGCCGCGCGGATCGGTGCCCCGACGCCCACATCGAGGTCCACCCCGCGGTGCCCCGCACCGAAGGCCGTCGTCGGGGGGTCGAAGGGCCGCAGCACCCGCCCCTGGACGGGTGGCTGGTAGCGGACCGCGATACCGAGATCGGGCGACCAGCCCGGGACGTGGGGGTCGACGTCCGCTCCCGCGGCGAGGGGGTTGGCCCGCGCCGTGGGCGGGGATGCCAGTGCCAGGGCCGCGAGGGCCGCCAGCAGGAGCGCCAGGACAGCCCGGAACCGCTCATCCGGCGCGGGTGGCGACCGCCGTGCGGGTGGGCGCCGGGGCCCGGACCGCGATGCGGGTCGACGCCGGGGCCCGGACCGCCGTCCGTGGTGGCGCAGCGCAGGGACCGGGGCAGGGAGCATGGGCACGCCTCCGTGCCCCCGGGTGTTCGCGAGCGGGCGAGACTACGTCCCCCACGCGCCGGCGGGACCACGGACCACCTCGATGCTGTGGACAGCCCCGCCCACCCGACCGCGCCGGCGTGGACCGCCCCGCCCACCCGACCGCGTGGTCGTTTCCTGGGCCAGAGCCCCGGTCTCGACCCTCCCCCGGGCGGCTGCGGCCTGCGTGCTCCTCGGGGTGGTCGGTCCCTGGGCCAGAGCCCAGGGACCGACCACCACACCAGCCCCCAGCGACGTCCCGCCTGTCGCGCGCGGCACCACCGCAGCCGTACCTGCAGGCTCAGCCGCGGATCAGCTCACCGAGCTTGGTGCGCAGGCTGAGCACCGCCTTGGTGTGGATCTGACACACCCGCGACTCGGTGACACCCAGCACATCGCCGACCTGGGCGAGGGTCATGCCCTCGAAGTAGTACAGCCCGAGCACGGTCTGCTCGCGATCGGTGAGCCGGGTCAGGGTCTGACGCAGCAGCCGCTTGGTCTCCGCGTCGTCGAGGGTCTCCTCGGGCAGGGAGGCCGTGAGGTCCTGGAGGGTGTCGACCAGGGTGATGCGGTCGCCCTCCCCGACGTCGAGCACCTCGTCGAGGGCAGCGATGGAGGTCATCGACATCCGGGCCAGGGTGTCCTGGAGTTCCTGGACGCTCCAGCCGAGCTCCTCGGCGAGTTCGTCGTCGCTGGGGGTGCGCTTGAGCTCCGATTCGAGCTGCTGCATGGCGCTCTCGACCTGGCGCGCCCGGGTCCGCACGGAGCGGGGCACCCAGTCGACGCTGCGCAGTTCGTCGATGATGGCACCGCGGATGCGGGCCACGGCGTAGGTCTCGAACTTGTAGCCACGCGCCGGCTCGAACTTCTCGATGGCGTCCATCAGCCCGAAGATGCCGTAGCTGACCAGGTCGGCGTGCTCCACGTGGGCGGGCATACCGACGGCGACACGGCCGGCCACGTACTTGACCAGGGGGGCGTAGTGGATGATGAGCTGCTCGCGGATCTCGACCTTGCGGTCACCGATGTAGGCCGCCCACAGCGCGGCGACCTCGCCCTCGGTGATCGCGGTCGTGCTCACGCCCGCTCCTCGCGTCCCGCCCCCGGCACGCTGCTGATTCCCGGCCACGGCCCATGGAGACTAGTCACGCGGCAGCACCCTACCCGAGACCGGTGCACCCGAGCCCCGGCTGCGTGCCCGCGGGTGCGCTGCGGCGTGGGCCTCCTGGAGCTGCCCCCGGGACAGATGGGTGTAGCGCTGGGTGGTGGCCAGGGAGGCGTGACCCAACAGCTCCTGGACCTGCCGGAGGTCGGCGCCCCCCTCGAGCAGGTGGGTCGCCATGCTGTGACGCAGGGTGTGGGGCGTGACGTGGCCGAGGCCGGCGCGTCGTGCCGCCCGGTTCACGATCTCGCGGGCCCCACGCGGCTCCAGGCTGCGGCCGCGTGCGGTCACCAGGAGGGCGTCCACGGCCTGGGAGCCCATCAGCAGGGGCCTACCGGCACCGAGGTAGCGGCGCACCACGGCCACCGCGGGGTCACCGAGGGGCACGATCCGCTCTCTGCCGCCCTTGCCCGCCAGGCGGACCAGCTGCTGGTCGAGGTCCAGGGCAGCCAGCGGCAGGGGGCAGAGTTCGCCGATGCGTGCGCCGGCGGCGTAGAGCAGCTCGAGCAGCGTGCGGTCGCGCAGGGCCAGGGGGTCGTCGCCCGCGACGCTGTCCAGCAGGGCCGCGACCTGATCGGCGCGCAGCACACGCGGGAGGTGGCGACCCTGCTTCGGTGAGGCCAGGGCCGCTGCCGGGTCACCGTCGATCAGGCCCCGCCGGGCCAACAGCCCGAAACAGGTCCGGATGCTCGAGGCACGGCGGGCCGCGGTGCTGCGGGCGTAGCCCCGGGACTGGAGATCGGCGAGGTAGCGGCGCAGGGTGCGCACGTCCACCTCCCGTGGCGAGGTGATGCCCCACCGCGTGCAGGTACGTGCCAGGTCCTCGGTGTCGCGGCGGTAGGCGGCCACGGTGTTGGCCCGGCGTCCGAGCTCGCCCTCCACGTGGGTGACCAGCACGGTGATCGCCTCGGACCAGGCGGGGCTGATCGCCTCCCCGGCGGCACCGACCGCGCTCCGCTCGTCCCCGCAGGCAGCGGCAGCAGGGGTGACGGACGGAGCGGGGGCGGTGGACACGTGGTGAGCCTGTGCCCTGGTGTTGCGGAAGTCAAGATATGAGCCGCTGTGGTGCCGCCGGCCGCCGGCACAGCACCACACCCTCGGGGCCCTCCGCCACCTCACCGGCGACCTGCGCACGGGTGAGCGCCGCCAGGGCCGCGCCGGCGTCGAGCTCCACGCGCTCGAGGAGCACGTCGACGGGCACGGCCCGGGGCCACGCGGCCCTCAGGGCGGCGTGGAGCGGGGCCGGCAGGGCGCTGAGCGGGTCCGCGCGATCGACCTCGGCGGCGGTACCCGAGGCCGCCACCCCGCCCGTCCCGGCGAGGTGGGCGCGATGGGCGAGGCGGTCCAGGTGCTCCAGCAGGTCGCCAGGGCCGGTGCAGGGGTGCGCGCCCTCGCCCAGCAGGCGGTTCGGGGCGACGGAGCCGCTGGCGCGGACGTCGCCGGGAACGGCCAGGAGCACCCGGTCACGCTCCAGCGCGGCCGTCGCGGTCAGCAGCGCCCCCGACCGGGCGCCGCCCTCCACGACCACCACCACGTCGGCGAGCGCGGCCACGATGCGGTTGCGGGCACGGACCACGCCGGCGCGGGGCGGCACGGCGGGCAACTGCTCGGAGACCACCGCACCCCCGGCGCGACGGATCCCATCGAACAGGCCACCGGGCCGTGCGTGGGACCGGGGGTAGTCGACGTCGTGCCCGCAGGCCAGCACGACGCTGGTCCCCCCGCTGGTGTGCACCGCGGCGCGGTGGGCGGCCGCGTCGATCCCGACGGCGCCACCGGAGATCACGTGGGCACCGGCCTCGCCCGCGGCCTCTGCGAGCCAGGCCGTGATGCCGGTGCCGTAGCTGCTGGCACGCCGCGAGCCCACCAGCGCCACCGTCGGGCGGTCCTCGGGGACCTGCCCGGAGGCGGCCAGCAGCACGGGACCGTCGGTGTCCGGCCACCCCTCGGCCAGCCGCGAGGGGTACCCGGGATCACCGACCACGCTCAGCTGGCAACCGCGTGCCACCCAGCGGGCGATGACCGCGGCGGCATGCGCCGCGTCGTCATCGTCGAGGTGGGGCAGGACGTGGGCTCGCAGCCGCCGCGCGGGCGTGCCACCGCCGGCGTCCGAGGCCAGTGCTCGGCGCACCCCCTCCAGGGTCCGGCGGGGCCGGACGGCCCAGGCCACCAGGGCAGCTACCAGCTCCGGGTCGCTGCCGGGGGCCGTGATCTCCCGGCAGGCCTCGGCGAGGCCGGTGAGGCCGGGGGCGCTCACGCCGCCCCCCTGGTCGCCGGGAGCCGGTAGGCCACCGCCTCCTCCACGTGCACGGTGCGGACCACCTCGTCGTCGCCCAGGTCGGCGATGGTGCGGGCGACCCGCAGGGTCCGGTCGAAGGCCCGCGCGGAGCCACCCACCCCGTGGAGGGCGCCGGCGAGCCGCGCCAGGGCGCGCCGGTCCGTGGCGTGACGCAACCCCTGTGGGTCCGCGTCCCGGTTCAGCGTGCCGCCACCCCAACGGGCGGCTGCCCGCTGCCGGGCGTCGGCGACCCTCGTGGCCACCACCGAGGAGGCCTCGCCGGAGGCCGCGCCGACCAGGGCGTCGGGGTCCAGTGGGCGCAGCGACACCTGCAGGTCGAGCCGGTCCAGCAGGGGGCCGGACAGCCGCGCCCGGTAGCGCTCGATCCGGTCGGGACGGCAGGAGCAGGCCCGTCGCGGATCACCGAGGTAGCCGCAGGGGCAGGGGTTGGTGGCCGCGACCAGGAGCACCTTGGCGGGGTAGCTGACCCTGGCGCGGGAACGGGTGAGGACCACCTCCCCCTGCTCCAGGGGCTGCCTGAGGGCGTCCAGCACCGCCCGCGGGACCTCCAGTAGCTCATCGAGCGTGAGCACCCCGCGGTGGGCCAGGCTCACCTCCCCCGGGCGGGGGACACCCGACCCGCCGCCGACCAGCGCCGCCGCGGACACGACCTGGTGGGGGCTGCGCAGGGGCGGTCGCAGGTCCAGGGGTTGCTCCGGGCTGCGCAGGCCCGCCAGGGAGTGCAGCGCGGCGACCTCCAGCGCCTCGTCCGTGGTCAGCTGCGGCAGCAGGCCCGGCAACCGTGCGGCGAGCATGGACTTCCCACACCCCGGCGGCCCGGACAGCAACAGGTGGTGCCCACCGGCCGCCGCCAGCTCCACCGCCCGCCGGGCGACGGGCTGGCCCCTCACCTCCGCGAGGTCGGGGCCGGTCACGCCGGCCTGCCGGGGCAGGGGCTCCACGACCCGTGGCGCACACCGCCCACCCAGCAGCTCCACCACCTCACCGATGTCGGCGACGGGCAGGAGCTCGAGGCCCTCGACCAGCGCCGCCTCGGAGGCCGCGGCGGCGGGCAACAGCAGCCGTTCCGCACCGAGCTGGCGGGCGCCGGCCACCAGGGGGAGCTGGCCGGCGACGGGACGCACGGAACCGTCCAGGCCCAGCTCACCGCAGGCCCAGCAGGCTGCTGCTGCGGCGATCGGGACCTGTCCCGTGGCCGCGAGGATCGCCACGGCCAGGGGCAGGTCGAAGGCGGAGCCCGCCTTGGGCAGGTCCGCCGGCGCCAGGTTGACCACGATGCGCTCCCCCGGCCACCGCAGGCCGTGCCGGGTGATGGCGGTGCGCACCCGGTCCCCGGCCTCGCGGACCGCAGCGTCGGGGAGCCCCACCAGACGCAGCAGCGGGAGCCCAGGGCTGCTGGCCGCCTCCACCCGGACCTCCCGGGCCGTGAGGCCGAGCAGCGCCACCCCGCGCACGATCGCCAGGGGCCGGCCCATCTAGCTCACCCCCACGATGTGGGTGAGCGTGGGGCGGCGCCCGGCATCCACGGCCACCAGGTCCAGGCGCACCGTCGCGAATCGCTGCGGCTGGGACCGCAGGAACGCCGCCGTCAACGTCCGCAACCGGCTGGTCTTGCCGTACCCGAGCGCCGCCACGGCGCCGCCGAACCGCTCGGCGTCACGGCGCGCCTTGACCTCGCACACCACGAGGGTGTCGGTGGCCGGGTCGACGGCGACCACGTCGAGCTCACCGCGCAGCTCGCCCTGAGCGATGCGCCAGTTCCGGGCGATCACCTCCAGGCGGTGGTCGCGCGCCAGATGGCTTGCGGCGAGCTCCTCCGCGGCGGCCCCGAGGGCGCGCGCGGTCAGCAGGCGGCGCCGATCGGCGAGGGTCAGAGGCAGCTGGTGTGCGCTGGTCGTGGTGTCCATGCCGGCACGCTACGCCCGGTCCAGCCCGCGGCCCGGATGGATCCTCGACGCCCTGTGGACAACCGTGAGCAAGCCACCGCGAGGTCCGACCGAGCCGCCCCGCAGGTGCGCTCAGAACACCCCGAAGCCCCACAACAGCCCGGCACCGAGCACCACGCCCGCGACCACGAGCAACCAGATGTCGTTGCGCTTGTCGTCGCGGTACCGGCGGGTCGCGTTGAAGCCCATGGCCTGGCTCCTGGGGTCCGCCCGGGGTGCACCCGGGTGCTACGGGGGGGATGCTGCACGGCGCGCGCGAGCGCGATCGAGGTGGTGCGGCGGCTCACTCCTCCAGGAAGTCGGCCACCTCGGTGTCGTCGTGGACGAGCTCCTCGACGTTGACGTCACGGAAGGTCAGGACGCGGACCTGCTTGAGGAAGCGGGCGGGCCGGAACATGTCCCACACCCA
>SKTN01000206.1 GCA_007117945.1 Nitriliruptoraceae bacterium
ATCCGCGGTCGCGCACCCCGCCGTGGACTGGAGCTGCTGCTGTCCACGGGGCTGGCGGGCGAGGTCCTCCCGGAGCTGGTGGAGCTGAGCGTCTGCGTCGACCCCCAGCACCGGCACAAGGACGTGTGGGAGCACACCCTGGCGGTGATCGAGAACGCCATCACCCTGGAGACCGACGGGCCCGACACCGTGCTGCGCCTGGCGGCACTGCTCCACGACATCGGCAAGCCGGAGACCCGGGAGATCCACCGCGACGGCACCGTGACCTTCCACCATCACGACGTCGTCGGCGCCCGCCAGACCCGTGCCCGGATGCGGGCGCTGCGCTTCGACAAGCAGATGGTCCGGGACGTCAGTGAGCTGGTGCGCATGCACCTGCGCTTCCACACCTACAAGCAGGGCTGGACCGATGCCGCCGTCCGCCGCTACGTCCGCGACGCCGGGCACCTCTACGACCAACTCAACGCGCTCACCCGCGCCGATGTCACCACGGGCAATCCGCGGCGCGCCGCACGGATCCAGCGGCGCGTGGACGAGCTCGAGCTGCGGGTCGCCGCACTGCGGGAGCAGGAGGAGCTCGAGGCGATGCGGCCCGCGGTGGATGGCAACACCATCATGCGCCACCTCGGCATCCCTCCCGGCCCGCAGGTGGGCGAGGCGTGGCAGCACCTGCTGGACCTGCGGCTCGAGCGCGGCCCCATGCGCGAGGAGGAGGCCCTCGCTGCCCTCGATGCCTGGTGGGCCGCACGCGGTGACGACGCCGGGTGAGCTGCCCCGCCTCGTGGCGTGATCACCGTGACGAGGCCACGGTCGCACCGGAGGTACCCGGGCCCGACGAACCCGCCTTCTACCTGCCCATCGGGGCGTTCCAGGGCGCCGAGTACGCCCGCAACGCCTTCGCGACGGGGACCGAAGAGGAGGTCGCCGCCCTCACCCGGCTGCTCGCCCTGGAGCCAGGTGCCCGGGTCCTGGACGTCGGCTGTGGCGACGGGCGCCACCTCCGGCACCTGGCGGCTGCCGGGGTGCACGGTACCGGGGTCGATGTCGCCGAGGCGCTGGTCGACGCCGGTCGTCAGGCCGCTGCACGCGCCGGCGTCGAGGTGGAGTTCTCGGTGGCCGACGCGCGACGGCTCCTGGCCTGGCTCGGCCCGCGCGCGGGCAGCTTCGATGCCGTGTGGTCGCTGTGCCAGGGCGCACTCGGGACCTCCCCGGTCTCCGACCCCGAGGTGGTGGCGGGCATGGCCGCGGCGGTGCGCCCCGGCGGGCTGGTCGCCTTCACGTGCTTCCACGCGCTGTTCGCCGCCCGGCACCTGGCGCCGGGTGACGCCTTCGACACCGTCAGGCTGCTCCACCACCAGGTCAGCGAGGTACGCGGTCCCGACCACGCCCACGGGCGCTTCGACCTGTGGACCGCCGCCTACACCGCCAGGGAGGCCCTGGACCTGGCCCGCGACGCCGGCCTGCACCCGGTGAGCGTGCGGGGGGTGGAGCCCGGTGCCTACGGACGTCGGGCCGCCGGTGAGGTCGCCCTCGACGATCCCGAGGTCCTGGTCATCGCCCGGCGGTGAGCTCAGCGGCGGGCCGGGGGTGGTCCGTGACCTGCGCGGTGGTGCGGTGTGCGGTGCAGCGGTGTGCGCAGCTGGGGCCAGCGTCGCACCGCCAGCCGGCGCACCCGTGGGCGCGGCACCCAGCCCCAGCGTCGGCTGTCGGTGGAGTGGGCCGGATCGTCGCCCTCGAGCCACAGCCCCTCGGCGCCGACGGCCGCCACGCGCTTGACCACGAGGTGGGCGTCGTCCTCGGGGTCCGCGACCAGGACCACCCTGCCCGGTACCAGCAGGCCAGGAAGGGGTCCGGGTACCGGCACGGTCAGCAGCACGTCACCGGGCAGCAGGGTCGGGGACATGGAGTGGCCGCGCACGACCACGCGCGCCCGGTCGGCGGCCAGCATGCCGAGGTAGCAGCCGAGCGCCGCGGCGATCCACGCGGCGGGGCGCCGCCCCACCAGCGGTCGGCCCGCCGACGTGCACCTCCGGCTGCCCACTGGTGACCTGCACCCCACCCACGTTCCCCGAGGCTGCGAACCCTTGACCGGAACCACCGTAGCCAGCGTCGCACGGGCCGATGCCGTCACTGGGCACCTTCGGACGGGCCAGGCCCGTTCTGCGCCGTTAGGCTGACCGTCCCACCTGGGATCCGACATCGAACCCAAGGAGCAACGGATGCGTCCGATCACCCTCCTCCGAGCGCTCAACCCCGTGCGTCCCGCGCGGACCGCTGACGCGCACTGCGACCTCATGTGCGGGGTCTACTACCCCGAGCAGGCGCGCATCGAGGCCGAGTCGGTCCTGATGAGCGCGAAGAAGTACCACGACTCCGACGACGAGGTGTTCCGCCAGCGCGCCATCACGATCAAGGAGGAGCGTGCCGAACTCGTCAAGCACCACCTCTCCGTGCTGTGGACCGACTACTTCAAGCCCCCGCATCTCGAGGAGTACCCCGAGCTGCACGAGATGTTCTGGCACGCCATCAAGGCCGCAGGCGAGGCCAAGAAGACCATGGACGTCCAGGTCGCCGAGGATCTCATCGCCAAGATCGACGCGATCTCGGAGATCTTCTACAAGACCAAGGGCGGCAAGCCCGAGTGGCTCACCGCCTGAGCGGTCACCGAGCGCGGCCCCGCACCGGCCGCCGTCGGTGACCTCTTGCCCCCGCCATCGGCGGGGGCACGATGCTGGGGTACCGCGACCACGTGCCGGCGGCTCGTGGCCGGCGAGAGCTCACCGGTCCTCGGGCAGGGCCAGCCCCAGGTGCGCCGCGTGGAAGGCCAGCACGTCGGCGCGTTCCTCCAGCAGCTTGGACACCGGCTTGCCCGCCCCGTGGCCCGCGGAGCGGTCGATCCTGAGCAGCACGGGCGCGTCGCCGCCCTGGGCGTGCTGCAGCGCCGCGGCGAACTTGAAGGAGTGCGCGGGGACGACGCGGTCATCGGTGTCGCCGGTGGTGAGCAGGGTCGGCGGGTAGGCGCGTCCCACCTCGAGGTTGTGGTAGGGCGAGTAGCCCAGCAGCACCGCCAGGTCGTCGGCGTCGTCGGGTGTGCCGTAGTCCGAGGTCCACGCCCACCCGATCGTGAAACGGTGGAAGCGCACCATGTCGAGCACGCCGACCTCCGGCACGGCCGTGCCGAAGGCCTCGGGCTCCCGGGTCAGGCACGCCCCCACCAGCAGCCCACCGTTGGACCTGCCCTCGATGCCGAGCTGTGAGGGCCGGGTCCACACCACCTCGGGATCGGCGCCGTCCGACAGGGCGCCGGCCCGCACCTGGTCGCGGCGCCGCCCCGTGAGCCAGGCGGCGCAGGCCAGGGCGTCGTCGAACACGTTGGTCTTGTGTGCCCGCCGGCCGTCGTCGTGCCACGCCCGCCCGTACTCACCCCCACCGCGCAGGGAGGCCACGGCGAGCACGCCCCCGGCCTCGACCCAGGCACGCCAGCCGGGACGGTGCATCGGGGTCACGGGGATGTCGAACCCCCCGTAGCCCCACAGCACCGTGGGGCGTGCCCCGTCCGGTTCGACGTCGCTGCGGTGGACCAGGAACAGCGGCACGGCCGCACCCTCGTGGTGGATGCGCACCTGCTCGACCACGATGTCGACCCGGCCCCCGGTTCCGGCCGTGGGGGTGGCATCGTCGATGGTGGTGCCGCTGTGGGGGGCGTCGGCGGTGGCCTCGTCCTCGGGACGCCACACCTGCCGGGTGGACAGCTCCGGCAGGTGGCAGGCGAGGAGGCGGTCGGGCGCGGTGAAGGAGCCGACGCCGAGGTGGATGGTGTCATCACGGCGCCCACCCGACAGCCCCGTCACCGTGACGGGCCAGGGCAGCGGCACCTCGCCCTGCAACCGGCCGTCGGTGGGCGCGACGACCTCGAGCCGGGAGGTGGCGTGCTGCAGCCGGTGCAGGACGAGCCAGCCCATGGCATCGGGGGTGTCAGCGCCCACGAGCTGGGCGTCGAGGAGGCGCTGGGCGCCCTCGGGGACCACCTCGCGCAGCCGGGGGTGCCCGTCATCGACGACCGCCAGTGCCACGGCGACCACCCGGCCCAGCGGCGCATCGAGGTCGGTCAGGACCAGCAACTCGTCACCGAGCACACCCAGGGGCTCGAAGTGCGCGCGCCCAGGCTCGAGCAGGGTGCGCACCGCGCCGATCTCGCCCCCGGCATCCAGGGGGGCGACCTGGATCCCGGTCTCCGGGTCCGTGCCCCGGGTCACCGTCAGCACCAGCCACGCGTCGTCATGGCTGATCGCGGGGTGGAACCCCCACTCCGGCTGCTCCGGCTGCGCGTGGACCAGCAGGTCCTGACCGGCGTCGGTGCCCAGACGGTGCAGACGGACCTGCTGGCCACGGTTGGCAGCGGCGTGCTCGTCACCGGGTGCGGGAGGTTCGTAGGCGGTGTAGAGGAAGCCGCTGGCGTCGGGCAGCCAGGCTGCGGGGCCGAACTTCGACCAGGGCACCTCGTCCGGGGTGAACCGCGCTGCGGCGACGTCCAGCACCGTCCACGTCGTCCAGTCGGATCCGGCCGCCGCGCGCCCGACCGCCAGCCAGGCGCCGTCATCACTGGTCGCCAGGCCGGACAGCGCGACGATGCCGTCCTCGGACCAGGTGCCGGGGTCCAGCAGGACCGACCAGTGCGACGGGCCGGGGAGCTGGCCCCGCGGGGCGTCGGCGTCGGCGGGCGCGTGCCACAGCACGTCCTGTTCCTGGAGGCCGTCGTTGCGCAGCTGGAACCACCACCCGCCACGCCGCCAGGGGGTCCCTCGGCGGGGGTGGTCCCACAGCTGTGCGAGGCGCTGGGACAGCGCGGCACGTCCCGGCAGGGCCGCGAGGTGCCGGCGGGCCGCCGCATCCTGGGCATCGATGAAGTCGGCCACCCGGGGATCGTGGGCTGGCGCCTCCAACCAGCGGTACGGGTCGGCCACCTCGTGGCCGTGGAGGATCTCCGTGTGGTCCTCCCGGGCCGTGGGTGGCGGGCCCGGGACGGCCGGTGGGGTGGGTTGCAGGGCTGCCGGTGGTGTCGGGTCCGGTGGCGGCGGGGCTGGGCTGTCCGACACGGTGACCTCCGGGGGGCGGGGAACCGGCGGGACGGTACTGCCCGGCACATGAGGGGGCTGCGCGATGGCGCTGGCGTCCGTAGCCTGTGTGAGCCCCCACGGCGGGGGCGGCGGGTGACCGCCGGTTCCGGAGGATGCAGGACGGTGCGCGAGGCACGGACGGACTACCGGCTCCGCCGGCGTGCGCTGCTGCGCGAGGTCACCGAGGGGGCACGGTCCCTCGACGACGTCCGGGACGCACACCCCGACCTGGTCCGTGCGGGTGTCCACATCGGCAGCGATGCCCCGGAACCCTGCCCCCTGTGCACCCGGAAGGCCCTCAAGCACGTGTCCTACGTCTTCGAGGGCAAGGGGCCCCGCACGCCCTCAGGACGGGCGCTGCCCGCGGAGGCGCTGACCCGTCACGCGGAGCGGCACGGCGACCTGACCGTCTACACCGTCGAGGTGTGCACGGCCTGCCACTGGCACCACCTGCTGGAGTCCTACCGCCTGCTGGCCAGCGGCTCCGCGGTGGGCTGATCGGCCCCGGTTCGCCGCTGGGCGCGTCGTTGCTGCCCGGCCGCTCGTTGCGACGGTCCGGATGGCCGCCGGGGTGTCCTCGTCTGGCCGCTCCGGTCGAGGCGTAGCCGTCGCGTGTCCATGGTCCGTCCCCCCGCGGACGTGCCGCCTGGTCGTTTCCTGGGCAGGAGCCCTGGAGACCGCCACTTCCAGCGGGCTACGGCCGGCAGGGCGCGTCAGGCTGGTCGGTTCCTGGGCTGCAGCCCAGGAACCGACCAGCGCGCCGGGGACGAGCGTGGGGGGACGGTGCGGGGACGAGCGTGGGGGGGCGCCAGCGTCAGGTGCGACCACCGACCACGGCCGGACTCACCGCGGGATGAACAGCCCGACCACGGCGAGGGCAACGCCGGCGATGATCACGGCACCGACGTCCATCACCTGCCACCCCGCGATGGCGAGGATGGTCCCACCGGCGACCAGGGCCGGCCCCAGGGTGCGACGGTCGTCGGCGTCGTCCTCCGGCGGCGCGTCCACGACCAGCTTGCCGTCCCGGTCGATGTAGCTGCCCTGGGGGGCGTCGAACCACCCGGCGGCGTGGGCACCCGAGGCCAGGACATCGGGGGCCAGGTCGGCGTCTAGCTCGGCCAGCAGGTCGTCCCAGCGCATCAGCAGCTCGGCGCGCAGCTCGTCACGCCAGGCCGCCTCGACCGCCACCTCGACGTCGTCATCGCGGGCGCGCACGTCGTGTTCCACGCCCTTGTCCTGCAGCACCTCGAGCACCAACCCCACCATGTCGGGGTGGAAGCGCCCGAGGGGCCGCGGCCCGCTGTCCGTCGCTGGCCGGGCCGGGCGCGGCCGAGGTTGCGTGCCCGCGTCCGCGTCGGCGTCGAACTCCTCGTCGGTGACGAGGTCGACGTCGCATGCGGCGCACCGGACCACGTCCGGTTCGTACTCGTCGAGGCAGCTGGGACAGCGCATGAGGTGAGGGTAGGCGGTCGGTCTCGCTACGGTGCGATGCCGACAGCAGCGAGGTGGCAGGCCCCGGCGTCGGTGCGCCCTGCCACCTCGGCACCCACCGGTGCACCCAGCGCGTGCACCCAGCCCGACACCACCCACCGAGGGGGAGCAGGTCGTGACCGAGCGCGTGTACTCCACCGACCAGTACGCCCGCGATGTGGACGCCACGGTCGTCGACCTCGATCGCGACGACGGGCGGGTCCTGCTCGACCGCACCGTGTTCTACCCCGGCGGTGGGGGGCAGCCCCACGACACCGGTGAGCTGACGATCGGTGACGACCGGCTCGCCGTGGTGCGCGTGGCCGAGGACGCCCGGGGGGTGTGGCACTGGCTGGAGGGCGGCCTGCCCACCACGGGTACGGCCGTGCGCGGCGAGGTCGACTGGGAGCGCCGCTACCGCCTGATGCGCACCCACACCGCGATGCACGCCCTGTGCGGCGTGGTCTGGGACCGCTTCGCCAGCCCCGTCACCGGCGGGAACATGGAACCGGGGCTCGGCCGGCTCGACTTCGAGCTCCCCGACTGGGATCCGGAGGACAAGGCCTCCCTCGAGGAGGAGCTCAACGAGCAGCTCGCGGCGGCCCGGCCCGTGGAGATCGCCTTCCTGCCACGGGAGGAGGCCGACCAGGACCCCTCCCTGATCCGCACCAAGGTGTCCCTGCTGCCCGCCTCGCTGACCGAGGTGCGCGTGGTGGACATCGTCGGGCTCGACCGTCAGGCCGACGGTGGGACCCACGTGGCGGACACCACGGAGGTCGGCCGGGTCCGTATCGCCAAGGTGGAGTCCAAGGGTCGGGGCTTCCGGCGCATCCGCGTCGCGCTGGCCGACGAGGACGGCTGAGCCGGTGCGCAGGGCTCCTCAGTCGGGAGCGCGTCGCAGCACGGTGACGTCCTCGCCGTACCCCGAGGCGCGGCGCTCCTCGAGCCAGCTGACCCCGCTCTCATCGCAGCGGTGGACCTGACGGCCCATCCCGTCGGTGCGCTCGACCTGGAGGTGGTAGCGCGCGTACTCGCGGGCCACCTCGCCGCTCATGACGTTCAGTACGGCGCAACGGCAGCGGGTCCGGTCGTCCTCGGTCATGTGGTGCCCCCGGCAGGTGCGGACGGTGTCACGGTAGCGCGCGAGGTCCTTCCCGCTCCCGGGGCAGCCGGGTGTGTGGGCCGGGCCGACGTCCCGGCGGCGTGGGCGCTACCGTGGGTGGTCACGGCCGACCGCGGAGACGCACGTGA
This sequence comes from Nitriliruptoraceae bacterium, assembly GCA_007117945.1. Lineage (GTDB taxonomy): Bacteria > Actinomycetota > Nitriliruptoria > Nitriliruptorales > Nitriliruptoraceae > T1Sed10-7. The sequence goes on from SKTN01000206.1 coordinate 7,842, forward strand.
GCGACCACGGCATGAACCAGCCCGATCCCGCACGCTGGTACCACCTCGATGGTGCGGAGCAGCGCGGTCCCATCAGCCTCGAGGAGATCCGGGCCAAGGTGCTCGACGGCACCGTCGGACCCGAGACCTACGTGTGGGCTGACGGCATGCCCGAGTGGATGCCGGCACGACAGG
>SKTN01000231.1 GCA_007117945.1 Nitriliruptoraceae bacterium
AAGTGGCTGCTCCCGGCGGTCGACGGTGACCGCAGCTCCGCCGAGGCCCTGCCGGGCATCTCCTCGCGGTACGGACTGGACGGCCGTCTCCACGCCGCGCGGGTCCCCGCCGACAGCCCCCTGGTGGGCCGCGAGGTGGAGGACATCGAACGGCGCGAGCCCGGGGTGCTCATCGCCGCCGTGGCGGTACCCGACGAGGATCCCCGCCTGGCGCCACGCCGCGAACAGCGCCTGGAAGCCGGCACCGTGGTCGGCATCACGGGGCCGGAGGAGGACGTCGATGCCTTCGCGAGCGGGCACGGCCTGGAGCGCATCGCCCCGGCTGACGATCCCTTCGCCCGGGTGGTCGATCCCGAGCAGGCCGGCCTGGTCGAGGTGTCGGTGCGTCCCGGCTCCGATGCGGTGGGGGAGCGCGTGGGCGACCTGCGCCTGCGGGTGCGGTTCGGGACCGCACTGCTGGCGGTCCACCACCGCGGCGAGATCCTCACCGAGGACCTGCGCGAGCACCGGCTGGGCGCGGGGGACGTGCTGGTGCTCTTCGGCCCCTGGGAGCGGATGCGCGACGTGGACGCCGACCCCTCCTTCGTGGTGATCAGTGACCACCCCACCGAGCCACCCCGCACCGGCAAGCGCCTGTGGGCGCTCGGGGCCTTCGCCGTGGCACTCGGGCTCGTCATCTTCACCGACATGCAGCTCTCCCTGGCCCTGATGGTCGGTGCGATCGCGATCCTGCTCCTGCAGGTGCTCACACCTGATGAGGCCTACCGGGCCGTGAGCTGGAAGACGGTGTTCCTGCTGGCGGCCCTGATCCCCCTGGGCCAGGCCGTGGAGGAGACGGGGACCGCCGCCTTCATCGCCGAGGGTGTGGTCACCGCCACCGCGGATCTACCCGGCTGGGCGATCCTGGCCACGATCGGGCTGCTGACCACCGTGTTCACCCTGATCGTCTCCAACGTCGGGGCGACGGTGCTGCTGGTGCCTCTGGCCGTCAACGTCGCGATCGGCGTCGGAGCGGATCCGGCCACCTTCGGGTTGATGGTCGCGATCGCCGCCTCCAACGCCTTCCTGCTGCCCACCCACCAGGTCAACGCCCTGTTGATGGGGCCGGGGGGCTACCGCGTCGCCGACTACGTGCGCGCCGGTACCGCGATGAGCGTGGTGTTCCTGGTGATCGCCGTACCGATGCTCCTGCTCTTCGGCTGAGCGGTGACCTAGGCTCGCACTCCGCGGGGGTCCCGTGATCCCCACCCCCCGCCGTTGGGGGTGGAGCCGTGAGCGAGTCCGTCACCACGGGCGGCAACCGGCCGTTGTGGCAGCAGGTGCTCGACGATCTCGAGCGGCGTATCGCCTCCGGCGACATCGTGGACCGGTTCCCGACGGACAAGGAACTGACCGAGCACTACGGGGTCAGCCGCCACACGGTGCGCGAGGCCGTCCAACGGTTGCGCGCACGGGGCCTGGTGGACCGTCACCGCGGGCGGGGCAGCTTCCTCAACGAGGCGATGCTGACCCAGCCGCTGGGCGGGCTCTACAGCCTCTTCCGCGCCGTGGAGGAAGCCGGCCTCGAGCAGCGCTCCGAGGTGCTGTTCCTCGGACCCGACCGCGACGAGCGGGCCGCTGACCACCTCGGCCTGCCGCCCCGGGCGGAACTGGTGCGGCTCGAACGTGTCCGCTACGCCGGCGGCGAGCCCCTGGCCATCGATGACACCTGGCTGCCGGCCGACATCGGCCGCAGCGTGCTCGACGCCGACTTCAGCCGCGCCGCCCTCTACGACCTGCTGAGCGAGTTGAGCGCGGTCCGCATCACCGCGGCCGACGAGACGCTGACGCCCGTGGTCCCCGACGACCGGCTCATCGAGGTCCTCCAGCTGGCGCCCGGTGAGGGGCTGCTGCGCGTCGAACGGCTCGCCTCCAGCGGTGAGCGTCCCGTGGAGTACCGCACCACCCTGATCCGCGGGCAGCGCTTCCGCTACACGTCCTCGTGGCGCGCCGACGAGGGGGCCGGGCCCACCACCGGCTTCGTGGAGGCGGACCGGGGCTCCTGAGGTGTGCGCGTGCTGCACGGGCCGGGGGCGGCCGGGCTGTCCGGACATATCCGGGGTGCGGTTGGCGTTCACTGCACACAGCGGCACCCCGGCCGCTGACCGAGCCGTCGTGGCCCGGGGCCACCCACCCGCGCCCCATGACCCTGGAGTCGACCGTGCGTCACACGCCCCTCGCCCTTGCCTTCGCCGCCATCGCCGCCCTGGTGCTCGCCGCCTGTGGCGGGGCCGACGCCGCCGAGGACGCCGGGGAGGCCACCGAGCGTCCCGGGGTGGTCCAGATCGATGCGGGCGCGGCGGTGTCCCTGCTCGACGAGCGTGACGACCTCACGGTGATCGACGTGCGCACCCCCGAGGAGTTCGCCGCAGGTCACCTCGCCGGTGCGGAGCTGGTCGACATCTACGAGCCGGCCTTCACCGACGAGATCGACGGTCTCGACCGCGACGCCAGCTACGTCCTGTACTGCCGCACCGGCAACCGCAGCGGTCAGGCAGCCGCCCTGATGGAGGACCTCGGCTTCGCCGAGGTGTACGACGCGGGCGCCCTCGACGACCTCGCCGGGGCCGGCGCCGCCGTCGAGCGCTGACCGGCCGCCTCAGGTCCAGGGCATCGCTGCGCGCCGCTGCCAGTAGGCACCGGCCGGCTCCGCCACGGACTGCAGCTCCTCGGTCAGCCCGGCGGGCAACGTGAGCTCGGCGGCGTCCAGGTTGCTGTCGAGGTGTTCCACGGTGGCCGCACCGGAGAGCACCACGTCGCTGAAGGGCTGGGCGAGGGCCACGGCCGTCGCCAGGGTGTCCACGCTGACCCGGAGCTCGGCGGCGGCCGCGGACACCGCGGGGGGAACGTCGCCGCGGATCGTGAGGCGACCGTTGGCCACGGCCTCCTTGATGGTCACGCCCCATCCGGCCTCGTGGGCCTCGGCCAGCGCCGCTCCCACGGAGGGCTCCAGCAGGTTCCAGGTGGCCTGCACCGAGCGGAAGGGTGCCGCACCCCGCTGTGCGAGCTCCAGGGCCCGGCGCAGCGTGTCGGCCTGCTCGGGCCCCGACAGGGTGAGCCCGATCGTCACACCTGCCTCGACCAGCCCGGTCAGGGCCCCGGTCACCTCGGGATCCTCCAGCACGCCCGTGGTGAGCGAGGCGGAGTGCACCTGGTAGAGGTCGAGGTGGTCCTCCAGCAGCTTCCGGGTCTCGGCGATCTGGCGCTCGAAGGTCGCCAGGCCGTGGTCCTTGACCTCGTGGGGATCCGCATCGACCCGCCAGCCGGCGACGTAGGTGTACCCCCACTTCGACCCCACCGTCACCGTCCCGGCCCGGTCGGGGTCGGTGGCCAGCCAGTCGGCGAGGAACGCCTCCCCGTAGCCGTAGGACCGGGCGGTGTCGAGGTAGCGCACCCCCCGGGCGTAGGCGCGGTCGAGCACCGCGGCGGTCCGCCGGTTCAGCCCCGCGACGCTGCGGTCCTCGGCGAGGTCGACGCCGTGACCGAGGTTGAGGTAGCCGGGTCGGCCGAGTGCGGCGAGGCCGACGCCGAGCGGCGTGACCTGGAGGCCGGTCCGGCCGTAGGGGACGGGTTCCACGCGGCGCTCCTGGCGGGTCGGGATGGCTCGGTCCCCCGTGGACCGTCGGGACGGTAGTGCACGTGGGGAGCGGGTCACACCCCTCCTGCAGACAGCGGCACAGAGCCCCTTGTCGTTCCGAGCACTTCGTGTTACAAACCAAAGATGTTCCCCGATCTCGACCCCGTGCTCCACGCGCCGGCGCGCCTGCAGCTCGCCGCGTTGCTGGAGCTGCTCCAGGGTGGGGACACCCTGACCTTCCCCCAGCTCCAGCAGCTGACGGGTGCGACGGCGGGGAACCTGTCAACGCACCTGCGTCGCCTCGAGGACGCCGGCTACGTGGCCGTCACCAAGGCCTACGACGATCGCACGCCCGTCACGCGGGTCCGGATGTCGTCGAGGGGCCGGCAGGCGCTCGAGGGCTACCGGCATGGGATGCGACGCCACCTCGACGGGGAGCACGCCCGTCGACTGCTCGAGGAGGTCGAGCCATGACCACGCAGGACCAACGCACGCGGCGGGGCGGTGGACGGCTCGATGGGGCGGTCCCCTTCGGCCTGGGGCTCATCGCGCTCGGGGGACTGCTGGCGCTCGACAACCTCGAGGTCCTCGACGCCGGGGCGCTGTTGGCCGGCTGGTGGCCCGTGGCCCTGCTGGTCGCGGGCCTGTGGTGGTTGGTGACCGGCTCCCCGGTACTGGGGGGTGTGATCCTGGTGATCGGGGCCCTGCTGCTGGCCTCCACCCAGGAGCTGGTGGAGGTCGAGCTGGGTCGGCTGGTGTTCCCGGGCCTGCTCGTGGTCGTCGGCGGTGGCCTGCTCCAGGCGGGCATCCGGGTCCGCAGGGCCCGGTTCGAGGTGCTGGCGGCCCGTGCGGGTGGGAGCGGCTCGGGGGCGCCGGTGGTGGGCCCCTCCGCCACGGCGGTGTTCGGTGACGCGCGGTTGCTCGTGGGCGAGGATGGCAGCGACCCCGGGCGTGTGGTGGTCACCGCCACCTCGGTGTTCGGGGAGGTGTCCGTGGAGGTCCCCGACGGGTGGGGCATCGAGGACCGGATCACCCGGATCCTCGGGGACGTCAAGGTGCCCCGGAGCCAGGTCGCCTACCCGGAGTCGCCGGTGGTGGTCCTCCACGGTCTGGTGCTGTTCGGCGACGTGCAGGTGCGCTACGTGGATCTGGCGGAGGGCGGACGATGAGCGGACGGGAGCAGGGACGCAGGGTGGTTACCGGGGGAGCGGTCGCAGCGGTGCAGCGCCCCCTGGCCTCCGGGTTGACCCTGGCCGGCACACTGCTGGTGGTGCTCGGGGTGGGTCGGGCGCTGGTGGTGCTGGGGGTGTTCCCCGACGCGCTCGCCGAGGTGCTCGGTCAGTGGTGGCCGGTGCTGCTGGTCGCGGTCGGGGTGTGGCTGGCCCTGACCGGCCGGCGGGTCACCGGGCTTGCCCTCGGGCTGCTCGGCGCGCTGCTGCTGGGTACCCGGGTGCTGCCCGACGGGGCCTTCGCGCCGGCGCTGCTGATCCTCATCGGGCTGCTCGTGTTGTGGGGTGCCTCCGGGGGCAGGCGGTGGGTGCTCGGCGGCGGGGCCGTGGCCCTGTTCGACGACGTGCGCACCTCGGGTACCGGTCAGCCGGCAGCCCGCTCCTACGTCGCGGTGTTCGGCGAGTCCGAGGGGCGCCTCGACCCGCAGCTGGCCGACGAGGGGCCCGTGGAGTGCCTCGCGGTGTTCGGGGACGTCCAGGTCACCGTGCCCACCGATGTCGCCGTGGTGCTCTCGGAGACGGCGGTCTTCGGGGACGTGCGTGCACCGGAGCCGCCACCGGGACCGGTGACGAGCACCGTGCTGGTGCGCGCCACCGCGGTCTTCGGCGACGTGCGACTGCGGCGCGTCTAGGTCGTGGGGCGGGGGAGCGGCTCGGGTCAGTACCGGCCGAACTCCCCGACCACCTCGCCGCCATCGACCAGGGTCACCACCAGGGGCCCCTGCCGCGCGCCGGGCATCCCCGGGGAGCCGGCCGGCATCCCCGCCAGGGCGATGCCGTCGACGTCGGGACGCTGCGTGAGCAGGTCGTCGATCGCCTCGAGGGGGACGTGGCCCTCCACGGCGTAGCCGGCGATCTGGCCCGTGTGGCAGGAGGCCTGGTCCTCCGGCACGCCGAAGGCGCGGCGGACGTGGCTGACGTCCTCGTGCACCGATGCCTCGATACGGACCCCGTGGTCCGCGAGGATCTCCTCGTAGGCGCCACAGCAGCCGCAGGTGTCCGTGCGGTGCACCACGAAGGGTGCGTCCTGGCTCGCGGCCGCCAGGACCGCGCCAGCGGACTCCTCCGCGACCTCGACCTCGGCCGTGGCGTCGTCCTGGGGGGTGGTGGACACCGACACGCATCCGGCGAGCAGCGCCGCCGCCGCGGTGAGCAGTGCCGCGCTGACACGGGTGCGTCGGGACCGGGCTGCGTGCCCGGGGGCGGTCAGCACATGTCCCTGGCGGGCCGGGCTTCGGGGTGCGGTGCGCACGTTCGCTACAACCTGACTCGGGTACTCAACGATCCCGGGAGTCTGGCGTCCCCGCGCCGGTCGGTACCGGGTCCAAGGTCGCGGATCGGGGGGCCGAGGGTCCCCTCCCGGGGCAGTGGCCCGGGGTGGCTGCGGCGGGGTCGTTTCCTTGCGCGGTGCAGGGGTGTGCTCCAGGCGCGCACCGCTGTGACCTCTGCACGGTGCAACCGATACGAGGTCGCACCGCGACGCGAACGTCGACCGTCCATGTCCGTCGCCAGGAGCCGTCCCCGTGCGCCGTCTGTTCGAGGGCCTCGCCGCCGTCGTCGCCCGTCGTCCCGTCCTCATCCTCCTCGCCGTCCTCGTGGTGACGGGGGTGCTCGGTGCCTTCGCCGGCCAGTCCGAGCAGGAGGACGGCGTGGCCGTGGAGAACGAGCTCTCCGCGGCACTGGACACGATCGACGACCGCTTCGCCGACCCCCAGTCCGTGGTGCAGGTCGTGGTGCGCACCACCGACGGCAGCGACGTGCGCAACCGCGACGCCCTCGAGGCCAGCCTCGAGATCCGGGCGGCGATCGAGGACAGCGACCTGGCCGACACCCTCGTCGAGGGCGGGCAGCAGCCGCCCATCGCCTCCTTCCTCGGGGGTGCCGAGGCCGGCATCGAGATGGCGGGGGTCGAGCCGGCGATGCTGGACGACGAGGCGGTACGCGGGTTCCAGGCCGAGGCCCTGGAGATGCTCCCACCCCAGGTTGCGGGGCTGTTCGAGGGGCTGATCGGCGAGGGCGATCCGCCCACCGCGGGGCTGATCCTGGTCTTCCAGGACACCGAGGGGCTCGACGAGTCCCAGGTCACCGATCTGCAGCGTGACCTGGCGGCGGTGGTCGACGGGGTCGCGGTGGCCGAGGGCCTGGAGGTCGACCCCTTCTCCTTCGGGCTGCTGCTCGGCGCCGGGGATCCCGGTCCGGAGATCGGTCGGCTGTTCGGCACGGCCTTCGCGATCATCCTCGTGGTGCTGTTCTTCGTGTACTGGATCGCCCCGGAGGCCGGCCGCCGCCTGCGGATCGGCCGTCGCACCGCCGCCGACGTCGGGCTCACCCTGGTGGTCATCGGCCTCGCGGTGGTGTGGATGCAGGGGCTCGGGGTGGTGCTCGGACCCGACTACGCCGGCCTGATCGGCTACTTCTCCCCCCAGACCCAGATCGTGCCGATCCTGATCATCGGGCTGGGCGTGGACTTCGCGATCCACCTGCTCGCGCGCTACCGCGCCGAGGTGGGTGCCGGCGCCACACCGGTGGAGGGCGTCGCCACCTCCTACCGCACCGTGGGCCTGACCCTGCTGCTGTGCACCGCCGCCACCGCCATCGGCTTCCTGACCAACCTCGCCAGCCCGGTGGACTTCCTGGCCACCCTCGGTGTGCTGGCCGCCGCCGGCATCGCCGCGGCCTTCGCCCTGACCCTCACCTTCCTGCCGGCGGTGCGGCTGCTGCTCGACCGGCGGGCCGAGGCCAGGGGCGTGCTGCCCGTGGCCGCCCTCGGGACCCAGAAGGACGCGACCCTGCCCCGGGTCATCGGGCGCACGGCCTGGCTCGCCGAGCGGGCACCCGTTCCCACCCTGGTCGTCGCGACGCTGTTCGTGGCGCTCGGCGGGTACGGCTTCACCCAGCTCGACAGCGAGTTCAACCTCACCGACTTCGTACCCCAGGACGAGCCCCTGCTCGCGGTGTTCGAGACCATCGAGTCGGAGTTCAACGGCGGCTTCGAGGAGTCCACGGAGATCCTGCTGCGCGGCGACCTGGCGACCCCGGCCGCGCACAACGCCCTGGTCGCCGCCGTCGACGCCGCCGGCGAGGTCGACGACGT
>SKTN01000084.1 GCA_007117945.1 Nitriliruptoraceae bacterium
CCTCGGCGCGGGCATCGCCGAGCAGTGCGAGGGCCAGGCCCATAGCGAGCACCAGCACGATCAGCGCGCGTCGTGGCCAGGCCCCGACGCGGGCGTCGGCGGCGGCGTGGACCACCGTTCGTAGGCTCGTCACCTCGCTCCTGACCTCGGGGTAGGCATCGCGCCCCCGGCCGCGGGCGCGGTCGGTCGAGGGTACGGCTCCGTCACGGCTGGGGGGACCGGCCTCAGCCCGCGCGGGAAGGGTCGGTGCCGCTACCGTCCCCGCGCGCGCCGAGCGGGGCGCAGGCCGGAGGTGTGGTGATCCTCGAGTGGTGGATGGAGTCCGTCGGCCTGACCCGTGTCCAGGCGCAGGTCGCCATGTCGGTGGCCATCGTGGTGGTGCTCACGGGGCTGTGGTGGCTGGTCGTGCGTTTGGTCACCCGCCGGATCGACGACCCCACGGCCTGGTACCCCGCCCGCAAGGCCGCGAGCTACGTCACCGTGATGATCGGCGTGTTCGCGCTGCTGTGGGTGTGGCTCGGCGCACTGGGTGAGCTCGCCACCTTCTTCGGCCTGGCGGCAGCCGGTATCGCCCTGGCGCTGGCCGACGTGCTCAAGAACATCGCCGGGTGGGTCTACCTGATGTTGCGCCGCCCGTACCGCATGGACGACCGCATCGAGGTGGACGGTGTCGCCGGGGACGTCATCGATATCCGCGTGCAGCGCACCACCCTGTTGGAGATCAAGAACTGGGTGGACGCCGACCAGTCCACGGGCCGCATCGTCCACATCCCCAACGGCTACGTCTTCAACCGTCAGGTCTTCAACTACACCGAGGGGTTCGCCTACATCTGGCACGAGGTGCCGATGCTGATCACCTTCGAGTCCGACCCGGGCGTGGCCGAGGCCATCCTGCAGTCGGCGTTGGACGCGGTGGGCGGGCACACCCCCGAGGAGGCCGAGCAGCGCATCCGGCGTGCCGCCATGTCGTACAAGATCCGTTACACCTACCTGACCCCGGCGGTGTACCTGACGGTCAAGCCCGGTGGGATCCTGCTGACGGGCCGCCTGCTGGTCGACGCGCGCCGCCGACGGGCCGTGGACCAGCAGATCTGGCGGCGGGTGCTGGCCGAGTTGCGCGAGGAGCCGCGGGTCGAGCTGACCTACCCGGTCTCCCGGGTGCACCTGCACGATCGGCGCGAGTCCGGTCACGTGCCCGGGCACGAACCCGGCTGACCTGCCTGGTCCGCGGCTCAGCGGCGCGCTCCCCGCGAGGGCACGCCCCCCAACCGGGCGGTCAGCACGTCGGCCACCGCGCCGACCTCCTCGGCGAGGGCCTCGCGTGCGTCGGCCGTCAGCTCCTCGCTGCGGAAGGTGGCGCTGATGGCGGCCGTCGGTCGCCACCCGCGGGAGCGGACCACGGCCCCCACCGAGGCGTAGCCCTCCGTCACCTCGCCGTCCTCCAACGACCAGCCGCGGGTGCGGTCGGCGCGCATGATGGGGATCAGCTTCGGGTACCCCGTGGGCCCCTTCGTCGTCCGCCGCCCGAGGTCGGGCCTCGGCCCCAGTCGTGCGAGCACCCCCTGGGGCTGGTCCGCGGCCAGCATCGCCCGCCCCGAGGCGGTCAGGTGCGCCGGGAGCCGCACGCCGACGTCGGTGACCAGCTCGTCGGCGTCCACGGGGGACTCCTTCAACAGGTAGAGCACCTCACGGCCGTCGAGGATGCCGAGGTGGCAGGTGTGGCCGACCCGCAGGGCGAGGTCGGCGAGCAGGGGGCGCGCGAGGCGTTCCAGGCCGGCCTGGCGCTGGAAGGCGCTGCCGATCTCGAAGGCCGCGATCCCGAGCTCGTAGCGCCGCCGCTCGCTGATGTGGGCGACGAACCCCTGCGCCTCCAGGGCATCGAGGAGGTGGTAGAGGCTGGAGCGGGGGATGGCCAGCTCCCGCGCGATGGTGGCCGCGGTCACCGCCCGCGGCTGTCGTGCCAGGAACCAGATGATCGCCAGGGCCCGCTCCGCGGCCGGGACCTGCCCCCGACCCACGGGGCGCTGCCCACCGGGTTGCTGGCCGGTGCCCTGGGCGCTGATGGTTCCCTCCCGTGCCGGTGTCCGGTGGCCGTGTCCCGTACCCCGCCGCGCACCGCGGACGGCGCCCGGCGGGGTCCCACTCCGGCACGCTCCACGAAGTCTCGTATCCGAGACTTTACCGAGCGTGCCGCGGTTCCACCCCGGCCCTCCACGTGGTCGGATGCGGAGGGCACCGCCGCCGCACGCGCGTCGGGTAGCTGTCCATCAGCCGTCGACCAGGAGCCGCGGATGCGCGACCGGCCATCCCCGCAGCCGGCAGCAGGCGTCGCCGTCGGGCCGGGGCCCCTCACCCAGGAGCAGGTGGTGGGGGTCGCCCGGTACGGCTGGCCCGTCCACCTGCCCGCTGACGCCCTCGCGGCGCTTGCCTCGGGTCGTGCCGCCATCGACGAACTGGCCGGTGCCGACCGCCCCGTCTACGGCGTGTCCACGGGCTTCGGGGCCCTGGCGACGCGCCACATCCCCCCGGGGCTGCGCGCCCAGCTGCAACGCTCCCTGATCCGCTCCCACGCCGCCGGGACGGGACCCGAGGTGGAGCGCGAGGTCGTCCGCGCCATGCTGCTGCTGCGGTTGCGGACCCTGACCTCGGGCCACACGGGCGTGCGGGTCGAGGTGGCCGAGTCCCTGGTCGGGCTGCTGACCGCAGGCATCACCCCCGTGGTCCCCGAGCACGGCAGCCTCGGGTGCTCCGGTGACCTGGCACCCCTGGCGGCCGTGGCCCTGGCGCTGACGGGGGAGGGGGAGGTCCGGGACGCGAGCGGGGCGTTGCGGCCCGCCGCCGCGGCCCTCGACGCGGCCGGTCTCGCGCCCGTGGAGCTGGTCGCCAAGGAGGGCCTGGCGCTGATCAACGGCACCGACGGGATGCTCGGTCAGCTGGTGCTGGCCTGCCACGACCTCCAGCGGCTGCTGCAGGTCGCGGACGTCACCGCGGCCATGAGCGTGGAGGCGTTGCTGGCCACCGACCGGGTGTTCGCCGCCGATGTCGTGGCGCTGCGGCCCCACCCCGGCCAGCAGGCCAGCGCCGCCAACCTGCGTCGGCTGCTGGCGGGCTCGGCGGTGGTCGACAGCCACCGCACCCCTGACTGCACCCGGGTGCAGGACGCCTACTCTCTGCGGTGTGCGCCCCAGGTGGCCGGTGCCGCCCGCGACCTGCTCGGCTTCGCCCGCGTGGTCGCCGACCGCGAGCTCGCCAGCGCCATCGACAACCCGGCGCTGCTCGACGACGGGCGGGTGGAGTCCAACGGCAACTTCCACGGTGCCCCGATCGCACAGGTGCTCGACCACCTCGCCGTCACCGTCGCCGACCTGGCCTCCATCGCCGAGCGTCGCACGGACCGGTTCCTCGACGTGGACCGCAACCAGGGTCTGCCGCCCTTCCTCGCCCACGACCCCGGGGTGGACTCGGGCTACATGATCGCCCAGTACACCCAGGCCGCGATCGTCGCGGAGTGCAAGCGGTTGGCGGCCCCGGCCTCGGTGGACTCGATCCCCTCCTCGGCGCTGCAGGAGGATCACGTGTCGATGGGCTGGGGCGCGGCCCGCAAGCTCCGCCGCTCGCTGGATGGCCTGATGCGTGTGCTGGCCATCGAGCTGCTCACCGCCGCCCGGGGGCTCGACCTGCGCGCCCCCCTGGCCCCGGGCCCGGGTACGGGTGCGGCCCGGGACGTGCTGCGCGCGCACGTTCCCGGCCCCGGCCCCGACCGCCACGTCGCACCGGAGATCGACGCCGCCGTCGCCGTGGTGCAGGACGGCAGCCTGCTCGCGGCCGTCGCGGGGGCCGTCGGACACCTCGACTAGATCCTCGGCCGTGCGCCTCGTCCGTGACGTCAGGAGCAAGGATGGACACCCCACCGACCATCACCGCACCGCGTGGCCCGGTGCGTACCGCCCGGGGCTGGGGCCAGGAGGCCGCCTCCCGGATGCTGGCCAACAACCTCGACGCCGCCGTGGCCGAGCACCCCGAGGAGCTGATCGTCTACGGCGGTACGGGCAAGGCTGCCCGGGACTGGCCCTCCTACGCTGCGATCCAGCGCACCCTGCACACCCTGGCCGACGACGAGACCCTGCTGGTCCAGTCGGGACGCCCCGTCGGGGTGCTGCGGACCCACGAGTGGGCACCCCGGGTGCTCATCGCCAACGCGAACCTGGTCCCGGACTGGGCGAGTTGGGAGGAGTTCCGCCGCCTCGATGCCCTGGGGCTCACGATGTACGGGCAGATGACCGCCGGGTCCTGGATCTACATCGGTACCCAGGGCATCCTCCAGGGCACCTACGAGACCTTCGGGGCCGTGGCCGAGCAGCGCTTCGCCGGCACGCTGGCGGGCACCGTGACCCTGACCGCCGGGCTCGGTGGTATGGGCGGTGCCCAGCCCCTGGCGGTCACCCTGCACGAGGGCGTCGCGTTGGTCGTGGAGTGCGACGCCTCGCGGATCCGGCGGCGCCTCGAGGACCGCTACCTCGACGTCGCCGCCGAGGACCTCGACGATGCCATCGCCCGGGTGGAAGCGGCCCGCCGCGACCGCCGTGCGCTGTCGGTGGGGCTCGAGGGCAACGCCGCGGTGGTGGTGCCGGAGCTGCTGCGCCGGGGGGTGGCGATCGACATCGTCACGGACCAGACCTCCGCCCACGACCCCCTGGCCTACCTGCCCGCCGACTGCGCCTTCGAGGAGTGGCACCGCGAGCGGGAGAAGGACCCCGCGGGCTTCACCGAGCGGGCCCGTGCGTCGATGGCCACCCACGTGGAGGCGATGGTCGGCTTCCTCGACGCCGGTGCCGAGGTGTTCGACTACGGCAACTCCCTGCGCTCCGAGGCCCGTGCCGGCGGCTTCGGCCGCGCCTTCGACTACCCCGGCTTCGTACCCGCCTACATCCGGCCGCTGTTCTGCGAGGGCAGGGGGCCCTTCCGGTGGGCGGCGCTGTCGGGGGACCCCGCCGACATCGCCGCCACCGACCGGGCGGTGTTGGAGCTGTTCGGCGAGGACGACCACCTGCGCCGTTGGATCACCATGGCCGGCGAGCGGGTCGCCTTCCAGGGGCTGCCCGCGCGGATCTGCTGGCTCGGCTACGGGCAGCGGGAGCGGGCCGGCCTCGCCTTCAACGACCTGGTGGCGTCAGGGCAGGTCGCCGCGCCCATCGTGATCGGCCGGGACCACCTCGATGCTGGTTCGGTGGCCTCCCCCTACCGCGAGACCGAGGCCATGCGCGACGGCTCCGATGCGATCGCCGACTGGCCGCTGCTCAACGCCATGGTCAACGTGGCCTCCGGCGCGTCCTGGGTGTCGATCCACCACGGTGGCGGGGTGGGTATGGGCCGCTCGATCCACGCGGGTCAGGTCAGCGTCGCCGACGGCACCCCGCTCGCCGCCGCCAAGCTCGAGCGCGTCCTGACCAACGACCCGGGCATGGGGGTGATCCGCCACGTCGACGCGGGCTACCCCGAGGCCGAGGAGGTGGCCACCGCACGGGGCGTGCGCATCCCCCTGCGCGAGGGACCGGCGTCGCCGTGAGCGAGCGGGCGTGCGAGCCGGGGGACGGCACCGAGGGCGCGGCGGCGGGCTTCGACGGGCTGTGGTCCGAGCTCGCCGACATCGGCCGTGACCCGCGGGGCGGGTACCGCCGCTTCGCCTACACCCCCGCGGAGCTCGAGCTGCGGGAGTGGTTCCGCGCGGCGGCCGAGGCGCGCCACCTCGACGTCCACGAGGACCGCGCCGGCAACCTGTGGGCGTGGTGGGGGCCGCCACCTGCCGGGGAGGTGCCGGCGGGTCAGCGGGCCGTGGTGCTGGGCAGCCACCTCGACTCCGTGCCCCGGGGTGGGGCCTTCGACGGGCCCCTGGGCGTGGTCAGTTCCCTGCTGGCCGTGGCGGCGCTCCAGCGCACCGTGGCCCGGCCGCCCCGGCCCGTCGCGGTGGTGGCCTTCGCCGACGAGGAGGGTGCCCGGTTCGGCGTGGCCTGTGCCGGCTCACGGCTGCTCACGGGCCAGCTGGCCCCCGAGCGGGCGCGCGCCCTGACCGATGACGACGGTGTCAGCCTCGCCGAGGCGCTGCGCGCCACGGGACGTGATCCCACGGGCCTGGGCGCACAACCGGAGCTGCTCTCCGGCATCGGGGCCTTCGTGGAACTGCACGTCGAGCAGGGACGGGCCCTGGTGGACCTTCAGGCGCCCGTGGCCGTCGGCTCGGCGATCCGTCCCCACGGCCGGTGGCGCTTCGACCTCGCGGGGCGCGCCGACCACGCCGGCACCACCCGGCTCGAGGACCGTGACGATCCGATGCTGGCCCAGGCCCGCCTCGTGCTGGCGGCGCGTGCCGCCGCCGAGCGGCGGGCACGACGGGGGGATGCCGGGGCCGTGGCCACCGTGGGACGCGTACGGGTGGAGCCCAACGCCGTCAACGCCATCCCCGCCCGGGTCCAGGCGTGGCTGGACGCCCGCGCCGACGCGGAGGAGGAGGTACGGGCCATGGTCGCCGAGCTCGAGGCGGCGCTGGGCACGCCCGCGGTCGAGGAGTCCTTCAGCCCACGGGTGGCGCTCCACGCCCCCCTGGCCGAGCGCGTCGCCCGTGCGGTGGCCGGGGTGTCGGGCGCCCCGCCGCCGCGGTTGGCCACGGGTGCCGGCCACGACGCCGGCATCCTCGCAGCGGCCGGGATCCCCACGGCCATGCTGCACGTGCGCAACCCCACGGGGATCTCCCACGCCCCCGAGGAACACGCCGAGGTGGCGGACTGCCACAGGGGAGTGGTGGCGCTCACGGCCGTGCTCGCCGACCTCGTCGGCCCAGGTGCCCCAGGCGGTGGACAGCCGGCTGCCGACGACGCGGGGGGTGGCCGGTGACGCGCTACCGCTGCGAGCTCGCGTGGAGTCCCGGCGAGGGCGTGCGTGCCGGGCTGGCCGTCGACGTCGACGGGGGGCGCATCACCGCGGTCGGCAGCCCCCCGCCCGGGCCGGAGGAGATCCCCCTCGCCGGGCTGGTGGTGCCGGGGTTCGCCAACGTGCACAGCCACGTCTTCCACCGCGCGCTCAGGGGCACGGCGGAGGAGGCCGGAGCGGGGAGCTTCTGGGGGTGGCGTGAGCGCATGTACGCCTG
The DNA here is from genome assembly GCA_007117945.1 of Nitriliruptoraceae bacterium. Lineage (GTDB taxonomy): Bacteria > Actinomycetota > Nitriliruptoria > Nitriliruptorales > Nitriliruptoraceae > T1Sed10-7. Next base: position 7,142 of record SKTN01000084.1, read on the forward strand.
CGCGGGCGCCCTGGACCCCGACCGCCTCCACGCCCTGGCACGGGCGGTCTTCGCCGAGCTCGCCCTGGCGGGATGGACCGCCGTGGGCGAGTTCCACTACCTCCACCACCGTCCCGACGGCGACCCCTACACCGACCCCAACGCCATGGGCAACGCCCTGGTGGCCGCGGCCGGGGAGGCGGGTGTGCGGCTCGGTCTGCTGGACACCTGCTACCTCGCCGGCGGCTTCGGTCGTCCCCTGGAGGGGGTCCAGCGCCGTTTCGGCGACCCCGATGCGGCCAGCTGGGCAGCCCGGGTGGAGGACCTGCACCGCGCCCACGGGGCCCGCGACGGGGTGGTCATCGGCGCCGCCGCCCACTCCGTGCGGGCCGTTCCCGCCGATGCGCTGGCGGTGGTCGGGGCGTGGAGCGCCGCCCACGAGGTCCCCCTCCACGTGCACGTTTCCGAGCAGCCCGCGGAGAACGAGGCCTGCCTGGCCGCGACCGGGCGCAGCCCCGTCGGTCTCCTGGCCGAGGCCGGCGTGCTCGGGCCCCGGACCACCGCCGTCCACGCCACCCACCTCACCGCCGGGGACGTCCGGCTCCTGGCCGGCTCGGGCTCCAGTCTCGGGCTGTGTCCCACGACGGAGGCCGCACTGGCCGACGGCATCGGGCCCGTGGCGGCGCTGACGCAGGCCGGTGTGCCCCTCGCGCTGGGGACCGACAGCCACGCGGCGACCGACCCCTTCGGCGAGGCCCGCCGCGCCGAGTGGGACCAGCGCCTGGCCACGGGCCGGCGCG
>SKTN01000131.1 GCA_007117945.1 Nitriliruptoraceae bacterium
AGGGACTGGTCGGCTCGATCGAGGCCGCTGACGCGATGGTCAAGGCGGCCAACGTGACCCTGATCGGCAAGGAGCAGATCGGTGGCGGCTACGTCACCGTGATGGTCCGCGGCGACGTCGGCGCGGTGAAGGCCGCTACCGACGCCGGTGCAGCCGCCGCCGGCCGGGTCGGCGAGCTGGTCAGCGTCCACGTCATCCCCCGCCCCCACGGCGATGTCGAGGCGATCCTGCCGAGCGTCGAGGGCTGAGCCCGCACCGGCCGACGGCGTGCCGACGGCGGCGCGCCGGACGCGGCTGCGCTCCCAGGAGGAGGTGAACGGTGCCGATCGTGACCGAGGCCGAGCTGCGCGAGCAGCTCGGGGTTCCCCGGCGTGGCGCCGTGCTGGCCGTGCCCGCGGGCGCGCGCCTCACCCCCGCCGCCGACGACCTCGTGCGGGCCTGGGAACTGGAGCTCGCCGAGGCCGGGGGAGTGGACGCAGCCGCTGGGCCCACCAGCGGCCGCGAGCCACCCCTCCCGGGAACCGGCCGCGAGCCCCCCGCCGCGGGGACGCCATCCCGGGCCACGGGTCAGGCGTGGGACCGCCCCGGACGGTTCCCGGTGGTGTTCGAGGGCGAGGTGCCCACCTGCCACAGCTGTGGGAGCGCGGTCCGGGACAAGCCGAGCCATCTCACCCAGCTCGACGCCCACCGCTTCGCACCCAAGACCGATCCGCGGATCCGGCTGCGGGGGCGCCTCGACAGCCTCCACGCCCTTACCCTGGCGGTGGCGGCACGGGCCCGCGGCGAGGGCTACACCGACACCGCCGGCCACCTCGACACCCTGGCGGCCTACTGCCGGGAGCTGTTGGCGGCGGAGTACCACGCCCGCGCGCCGGGTGCGCTCGCCCTCGCGGGTCTGGACGAGGCCACGATCCACCACGCCAGCCACCACCCCCAGGAGGCCGTCGGCCTGCCGCACCTGGTCCCCGACGCCACCCACCCGGAGACCCTCCACTGGCTCAACGTCCTGCGCTGTCAGGTCCGGGAGGCGGAGGTGCTGGTGCTGGACGCCTACCCCCCCGAACGGGACCACACCGAGGTGGCACGTGGCCTGGCGCGGGCCGTCAACCGGCTCTCCAGCGGGGTCTACGTGCTGGAACTGCGCCTGGCTGCCGCGATCGACGGAGGTGACCGGTGAGCGACGCACCCCAGCCGCCGATCGAGCCCACCCACCCACCGATCCGGCCGACCCTCGCACCGGAGGAGCTGCTCGCCGCAGCTGACCGTGCGCTGCGTGCCGGGATCGCGCCTGCGGCACCGGGCGATGTCCACGTCGGTGTGGACCTCGGCACGGCCTACGTGGTGGTGGCGGCCGTGGACGATCGTGGCAGCCCGCTGGCCGTGGCCTCCCGGTTCGCCTCCGTGGTCCGTGACGGGGTGGTGGTGGACTTCGCCGGTGCCGTCGCCCTGGTGCGCGAGCTGGTGGCCGAGGTGGAGGCCCGGCTCGGGCGGGAGCTGGTCACCGCAGCCACCACCTACCCCCCCGGTGTCGCGCTGTCGGAGGTTCGCGCCTGTCGCTACGTCGTGGAGGGCGCGGGGCTGGTCTGCACCCGCCTGGTGGACGAACCCACCGCTGCCAACGCGGTGCTCCAGATCCGTGACGGTGCCGTGGTCGACATCGGTGGTGGCACCACGGGCATCGCGGTGCTGGCCGACGGCGAGGTCGTGGCCGTCGAGGACGAGGCCACGGGGGGCACCCACGTCAGCCTGGTCATCGCCGGTCACCACGGCATCACCCTCGAGGAGGCCGAGGCCCGCAAGACCGATCCCGCGCAGCAGGGCGAGCTGCTCGGCGTGGTCCGGCCGGTGTTCGACAAGATCGCCACGATCGTCGCCCGCCACCTCGACGCCCACGAGGTGCACACCGTCCACGTCGTGGGTGGGACGGCGGCGTTCCCCGGCATCGAGGTGGTGCTGGCCGCACGTACCGGGCTCACCGTCGAGGTCAGCCCCCACCCCCTACTGGTCACCCCGCTGGGTGTCGCCCTGCACGATCCGGGCGGCGCCGCGGCACACCTGCACGAACCCCTGGAGGTCCGACATGGCTGACGGCTTCGACCTGCGCGCGTACTGCTATCTGGATCGGATGCAGCCGCAGTACGCCGCCTTCACGGGCACGATCACCCAGGGGGATCTGCCCATCGAGGGGATGGCGAGCCTGTACGTGGAGATGGCCCCGGGCAACTGGGTGTTCCGCATCGTCGACGTGGCGGTGAAGGCCACCGACGCCAAACCCGGGGCCCAGATCGTCGAGCGCGAGTTCGGCATGTTCGAGCTGCACTCCCCGTCCCAGGCTGATGTCCAGCGTGCCGGCGAGGTGGTGCTCGCCGAGCTCGGGCTGGACGTCGCACGGCGGATCAAGCCGGAGATCGCCTCCATGCAGGTGATCACCAACGTCGATCCCTACCAGGCGCAGCTGCTCAACCGCTTCACCAAGGGGTCGATGCTGGTCGCGGGGGAGACCATGCTGGTGCTCGAGTGCGCACCCGCGGCCTACATCAACCTCGCCGCGAACGAGGCGGAGAAGGCCGCGCCCGTCAACCTGATGCACATCACCTCGGTGGGTCGCTTCGGTCGTCTGTGGATGGCGGGCTCGGAGGCCGACATCCTGGCGGCACGGGACGCGGCGGTCACCGCCATCGAGTCCATTGAGGGCCGCACGGCCTGAGGAGGCAGACATGGGTCGCCGCTTCATCACCGCCCGCGACATCGACGATCTGCTCGCCCGTGGCGAGCAGGAACTCACCGTCGATGACCACACCACGCTGACCGACCTCGCCCGGGAGCACGCGCGGGACCGCGGGGTGCGCATCGTCGCTGCCGCCGCCCCCCGCGTCGCCGAGGGTGCGGTCGCGGAACGTCCCCCCACAGCGACCCAGGCGCCGGCCGCACCGCGCCGCTCCGACACCGTGACCAACCTGCCGCGGGACGCGGCCGGTGAGGTGTCGCCCGCCGCCGCGGCGCAGGCCGGTGCGCAGGAGGAGGGTGTGTCGCGCCGCCAGCTGCGCGCGGCGGTGCGCGCGGCGGTGATCGCGGAGCTCGGCACCACCCCGCCGGGCATCGATGCGGCCATCGGCCGGGTGCTGGACCGGTTCGACGTCCGGGGCTGAGCGCCGTCGACGGGCCGCGGTCCGTCGAGGGGGTTCCCACGGTTCCCACCGTCCGGGGCGCCGTGCGCGTGCAGGCTGGTTACGGTTCCCGACCCACCGCACCCCAGACCGCTGCCGTGCCACACCCGGAGCCCACCCGTGTCCGAGCTGACCACCACCGCCCTCCACCACGACCCCACTCGTGCCGACCCCTCCCGTGACGATCCGGCACCCGGTGGGGAGTCCGCCGGTACCAGCCAGAGGGCCGCGACCCCCCTCGACGTCGGCACCCTGCAGGACCGTCTCGAGGAGGTGGTCGTGGTCGACGTGCGGACCCCGGGGGAGTTCGAGGGGGTGCACATCCCCGGTGCCTGGAACCTGCCCCTGGATGAGCTCGGTGAGCGGGCGGACGACGTCCGCGCCCTGCTCGAGCATGGCCAGGAGGTCGTGCTGACCTGCCGGACCCAGAACCGGTCCGCCCAGGCGCAGGCGCTGCTGAGCGAGGCCGGCCTGCCCTCCCTGCCGATCCTGGTCGGCGGGGTGGTGGCGTGGGAGCAGGCGGGCGCTGCGGTCGTGCGGGACGTGGTGCGCTGGGACCTGGAGCGCCAGGTCCGGCTGGTGGCGGGCAGCATCGTCCTGCTGTCGATCCTGGTGAGCATCTGGTTCCCGGCCGCGCGTGTCGTCGCCGGCTTCGTCGGCGCGGGCCTGGTGTTCGCAGCGGTCTCCAACACCTGCACGATGGCCCTGCTGCTGCAGAAGCTGCCCTACAACCGTCCGCACGGTCCGCGCGTGCGCTAGACCCGACCGTCCCCGCGGCGGTACCCGGCTGCTTGCGTGGGGGGCGGCGGACCCGCAAGATGGGGGACCGCCGTGCGGCACGCCCAGCCTGGGAGCAGCCCCGATGCCGAACGACACCTCCTCCGAACCCCGCCTCTCGATCTCCGAGGGGGACAGGGCCGCCTCCACGCGACGGCGTGAGGCGCTGCACCGCGCGGTGACGGAGCTGGGTGCCGAGCTCGACGCCCTCGAGGCGGCAGCGGCGCCCGACGGCGAACGCTTCGCGCAGGCCCTGCGGGACCTGCTGGCGACCCTGGAGCAGCACGTGGAGGAGGCGGACGCGCCCGAGGGCCTGCTCCAGCAGATCATCGAGGTCGCCCCCTGGTTCGGTCCCCGGGTCGAGCAGTTGCGTTCGGAACATGACGTCCTCAACGGGCAGGCACGCACCCTGTTGGAGCAGGTGGCAGCGGGACGGGAACTCGAGCAGGCGCTCGGCGCGGCCCGGGAGCTGTGCGCGCAGGTGGACGACCACCGTCACCGCGGCACGACCCTGCTCATCGACGCCTACATGCTGGACATCCCCGAGGGTGACTGAGCTGGTGGCTGCTCAGCCGAGCACGCCCCGCAGCACCTCGGTGTACTCCGCCGGCCGGTGCAGGTAGGGGAAGTGGCCACCGTCGTGGAACGTGTGGACCGGCGCGGCGCCGTAGGTGGCCCGCAGGTCGGCCCGCAGTCCCTCGCTGAGCAGCGGGTCGTTGTCGGACTCCACGAGCTGCAGCGCGATGCCGTCCGGGGAAGGATCGGTGATCGGGAAGGGCTCGACCACGGTGTGGTACCGCGCCAGGAGGCGCTGTCGGAGTCCGGGCAGCTGGGCCTGCTCGGCCAGGTAGGCCGCGACCAGCGGGGCGTGCTGCGACGCGGGGAGCACCGTGCGGGTGTTGTTGTGGCGGAAGGCGGCGGCCACGACCCGCTCGGGTAGCCACCGGCCGACAGCCGCCCGCAGCCGGTGGGCCTGACGGAGGTGGTCGTTGGGCGGGAAGGTGTTGGCGAACACCGCCCGCTCGATCCGTCGCGGGTGGCGCTGGACGAGGTACTGGGCCAGGTAGCCGCCGAGGGAGGACCCGACCACCGCCGTGGTCGCGGCGCCGTGGGCATCGAGGATCCCGAGGATGCCTGCGGCCAGCTCCGACAGGCGGTGCACCGGTGGGTAGGTCACCGAGATCGTCCGGTGGGTCGGTGCCAGTGCCTCGAGCTGCTGCCACCAGATGTCGTACGCGCCCGCCATGCCGTGGAGGAACACCACGGTGCCCGGGCCATCGCCGAGCACGACATGGTCCCAGTCCTGGCCGTGCAGCGTCAGCCGTCGGACGGGTACCCGGGTGCGGAAGGCACGCAGACCCGCGACGACGGCCGGCTCGACGTCGGCGTAGAGCTCCTCCATCGTGGCCCGCCGGGGCGGCAGCCGGTAGGCCGCGGCCAGGCCCGCGGCCACTGCCGCGCCCGTCGCGACAGCGGCTGGGTGACGGCGGATGGGTCCCCCGATCGACGGTCCAGGCGACCCTACCCCGGTGCGCCGGGCGGGTGCCGGCGCGCAGCAGGGCGTGGTCCCGGCGCTGCAGGTCCTCCTCGCGCCGTGGGACCTTCGACCGTGCGAGCGGCGCACACCGGCCTGCCCAGGGGAAATAGTCCGTACATTCCGCGCGTTCGCATGACCGGACCGCACCCACCCGACGCTCCCGGAGGAGTTCCCGTGTCCGACACCACCACCGCCGCAACGACCGTCTGCGTCGACCCCAAGGCGCTGCACGACCGTCTCGACGACGTGGAGATCATCGACGTCCGCACCCCCGGTGAGTTCGAGTCGGTCCACGTGCCCACGTCCAAGAACCTGCCCCTCGACGAGCTCGACAGCCACCTCGACCAGGTCCGCGCCGCCGTCGACGAGGGCCGCGAGGTCGTGCTGGTCTGCCGCTCGGGCAACCGCGCACACCAGGCCCAGGACAAGCTCGTCGAGGCCGGGCTGCCCCGCCTGCCGATCCTCGAGGGCGGCATGCTCGCCTGGCAGGCCGACGACGGCCCGGTCGTCCAGGACGTGATCCGCTGGGACCTCGAGCGCCAGGTCCGCCTGGTCGCCGGAGGGCTCGTCCTGCTGTCCATCCTGGTCAGCATCGTGTTCCCGCCGGCACGGTTCGTCGCCGGCTTCATCGGTGCCGGCCTGGTCTTCGCAGCCATCACCAACACCTGCGCGATGGGCCTGCTCCTGACCAAGCTGCCCTACAACCGACCGAAGTCCGCCTGACCCTCAGGCGCCACCCCACGGGACACCACGGTGACGGACCCTGCCCACCAGCCCACGCGTCCGCACGGCCAGGACGCCGCAGGGCCCCCGGTGGCGGGGTCCGTCGCCGTGCTGCGACGCCTGCCGCTCCTGCGCTGGTTGCGCCGGACCGACGCGGGTTCGCGCCGCGCGGACGTGCTCGCCGGGCTGACGGTGGCCGCGATGCTGGTGCCCCAGGGCATGGCCTACGCCGCCCTGGCGGGCATGCCGCCGGTCACCGGGCTGTACGCCTCCACCGTGCCCCTGGTCGCTTACGCCCTGCTGGGGACCTCGGGCCAGCTCGCCTTCGGTCCCGTGGCGATCGTGTCGCTGCTGACCGCCTCGACCCTGGCGCCGGTGGCCCAGGGCGATCCGGGTCTCTACATCACCGCGGCGGCCCTGCTGGCGCTGCTGGTCGGCGGCATCCAGATCGCGCTGAGCATCGCCCACGCCGGGCGGCTGACCAGCCTGCTGTCCCACCCCGTGATCTCCGGGTTCACCTCCGCCGCCGCGATCGTGATCGCCACCAGCCAGCTCGACAAGCTCCTCGGCACCGAGATCACCGCGCCCGACGGCTGGCTGGCACGCGTCGGCGCCCTGGTCGCCGCCCTGGATGCCACCCACCTGCCCACCCTGGGCGTGGGTGTGGTGGCCATCGCGGCGCTGTTGCTGGGCAAGCGGCTCGGGTCGAAGGTGCCGACGGCACTGCTGGTGGTCGTGGTGGCCACCGCAGCGGTGCCGTTGCTGGACCTCGAGGCCCGCGGCATCGCCGTGCTCGGGGAGGTCCCCGGTGGGTTGCCGGCCCCCAGCCTCCCCGTGGCGCCGCTGGAGGTGCTCCTGGCGCTGCTGCCCGGCGCCCTGATCATCGCCCTGCTGTCCTACCTCGAGGGCATCAGCGTGGCCCGGGCGATCGCCGGCCGTACCCGCGATCGCATCGACCCCGATCAGGAGCTGCTGGCCTCGGGCGCGGCCAACCTCGCCGCAGGGGTGTTCCAGGCCTTCCCCGTGGCCGGGGGCTTCTCCCGGACCGCGGTCAACCACAGCGCCGGGGCCCGTACCCCCCTCGCCTCCCTGGTCACCGCCGCCGGGGTGGTGCTGGCGCTGTTGCTGCTCGCGCCCCTGCTCACCACCCTGCCCGAGGTCGTCCTCGCGGCCGTGGTCCTGGTGGCCGTCGCCACGCTCGTGGACGTGCGGGAGGCCCTCCACAGCTGGCAGGTCGAGCGCACCGACGGGGCGGCGTTGGTCGTGACCTTCCTGGCGACCCTGCTGCTGGGCGTGGAGCTCGGCATCGGCGTGGGCATCGCGGTGAGCCTGCTGCTGTCGCTGTGGCGCGTCGGCATCCCCGCCATCGAGGTGGAGCCGGGCGTGCACGGCAGCGTGCTGCACGTGGAGGGCGATCTGCTCCCGGCCAGCGCGCTCACCCTGCAGGAGGCGGTGGAGGACCACCTCGCCGCGCGCCGCGACGATCCCGATGAGCGGCACCTGATCCTCGATCTCTCCGGCGTCCCGAGCGCCGACGTCTCGGGCATCAACGCCCTGGGAGCGGTCCTCAACGCGTGCGGCGCCGCCGACGTGCGACTGCACCTCGCCGGCCTGCGCGAGGGCGTCCGCCGGCCCCTGGCGCGCGCCCACCTGTGCGCGCGCCTCGCCGGTCACGTCCACGCCGATGTGGCGGCGGCCCTGGCCGCCG
>SKTN01000350.1 GCA_007117945.1 Nitriliruptoraceae bacterium
CGGCGATGGTGGCGGGGTTGCGCGGGTCGTCCTCGGGGATCCCGGCCTCGACCTTGCCGACCAGGTCCGCACCGACGTCGGCGGCCTTGGTGTAGATACCGCCGCCGATACGGGCGAACAGCGCAATGGAGGAGCCACCGAGCCCGAAGGTCGCCACCACCTGGAACGCGTCGTCGACCCGGAGGATCTGCACGAACAGCAGGTAGGCCAGGGAGATGCCGAGCAGCCCGAGACCGGCCACGGTGAAGCCCATGACCGCCCCGCCGCGGTAGGCGAGCGGCAGGGCCTTGGCGGCACCGTCGCGGGCGGCGTGGGCGGTGCGCATGTTGGCTGCGGTGGCGATGCGCATGCCGACGAACCCGGCGATGGCGGAGAACACCGCCCCCATGACGACGCCGATCGAGCCCCAGGGGCGCAGGGTCGGCAGGGCGATGAAGACGACCACGGTCAGGCCGAGGACGAAGAACGCGATCGCGCGGTACTCGCGACGGAGGAAGGCCATGGCGCCGTCGCGGATCGCGGCGCCGATCTCCTGCATGACGTCGTTGCCCGGATCGGCGGCGTTCACCACCTTGGCGTAGTAGGCCGCGAGCGCGAGCGCCGCCAGGGACGCGAGGATCGCGAGGTAGGGGATGAGTTCCACGGGGGGCTGCCTTTCGGTCGGTCCCGGTTGTGTCGGGCCGCTGCTGGGGTTTGGGGGCTGGTGCGGTCCGAGGTCCACCGCGCTTCCTACCCCTCACCCCACGCCCTGCACAGGGCCGGACGGGGTGGTGGGTTGGGGGCGGACGACCGCTGCCGCACCCGTCGGCACGGCGGGACCCACGGCCAGACCCCGAGGCATGGGAGGCGGCGGGGCCGTGGGCCGCCACGGCGCGCCGGTCGGCGCCGGAGCCTAGCGCGCACGGTGGGTCGGGCCCACGCCACGGACGCCACGGCGGCGCTGGTGGCGGAGCGCCAGGGGGTGTGCGATGCGCGCTCGTCGGTGTGGCGTCGCGGGGTCCCCGTAGGGGGACCCCGTCGAGGACGGGGCGGTCGGGCCGCTCCGCCGCGGGCTGCGGTGCGGTTGACAGTGCGGCCGCGGCGGCTCACCTTCCGCCCTGCCTGACGGCCCCCGCACCGCCCGGGTCCCCACCGCACGGAAGGGCTTCCCCCCTCGTGGCAGACAACCTGGTCATCGTCGAGTCCCCTGCCAAGGCCAAGACCATCGAGCGCTACCTCGGGTCGCGCTACAAGGTCCTGGCCTCCTACGGGCACATCCGTGACCTCCCGCGCTCGGACTTCGCCATCGAGTTCACCGACGAGGGTGAGGCGGAGCTGGTCTACGAGATCCCGGAGGCGTCGAAGAAGCACGTGGCGGCCCTGCGCAAGGCGGCCAAGGAGGCCGAGACCGTCTGGCTCGCGCCCGACCTCGACCGCGAAGGTGAGGCGATCGCCTGGCACGTCGCCGAGGTGCTGGACCTCGACCTGGACCGGACCAACCGGGTCACCTTCGACGAGATCACCGAGTCGGCCATCACCGCCGCCTTCGACGACCCCCGCCGCCTGAACACCGCCCTGGTGGACGCCCAGCAGGCCCGGCGTGCCGTGGACCGCATCGTCGGCTACCGGATCTCACCGGTGTTGTGGCGCACGGTGGCATCGGGGATCTCCGCGGGTCGGGTCCAGTCCGTGGCGCTGCGGATGATCGTCGACCGTGAGGACCAGATCCGGGCCTTCGTGCCCGAGGAGTACTGGAGCTTCCCCGCCGCCTTCGCCCGCGCCGCCGGTGGCGCGCCGGAGATCGACGCGAAGCTGCACGCCGTCGGCGACCTGCGCGTGGTCACGCCCAAGGACCTCGAGGACAAGAGCGACGCCAAGCGGGCCGAGCTGACGGTGATCCGCACCGAGGCGGAGGCCACCGCCATCGCCGAGCGGGCACGGGGACTCGACTACACCGTCGCCGAGGTGCGACGCACCGAGGCCAAGCGCCAGCCCAAGCCCCCCTTCAAGACCTCCACCCTGCAGGGTGAGGCCTCCAAGTACGGCTTCAGTGCCCGCCAGACCATGGCCGTGGCCCAGCAGCTCTACGAGGGCATCAACCTCGGTGGTGAGCAGGTGGGGCTCATCACCTATATGCGGACCGACTCCCTCAACCTCTCCGACCAGGTGCTCTCCGAGATCCACGGCCACGTCCGCACCGCCTACGGCGAGCGGTACACCATCGCCAAGAGCCGCCGGTTCGCGTCCAAGGCCAAGGGGGCCCAGGAGGCCCACGAGGCGATCCGGCCGACCTCGATCGCCCGGACCCCGGAGAAGGTCCGCCGCTACCTCAAGCCCGAGCAGGCCCGGCTCTACGAGCTGATCTGGAAGCGCACGGTGGCCACCCAGATGGCACCGGCGGTCTTCGACCGGGTGTCAGCGGACGTCGTCGGCGGCAGCGGGGACCAGGCGCTGACCTTCCGGGTCACCGGGCAGGTCGAGCGCTTCGACGGGTTCCTCCGGGCCTACCGCGCCGTGCGGGACGAGGATGAGGGCGGCGACGAGGTCGCCGACAGCCTGCCGGAGCTCGACGAGGGCGATGCGCTGTTCCTCGCCAGCCTCGAGCCCGAGCAGCACGAGACCTCCCCTCCGCCGAGGTACTCCGAGCGGACCCTGGTGGAGGCGCTGGAGGAGGAGGGGATCGGTCGCCCCTCGACCTACGCCTCGATCATCTCCACCCTGGAGAACCGGGAGTACGTGCGCAAGGAGTCGCGCCGGTTCTTCCCCACCCCCCTCGGCGAGGTGGTGGTCTCCTTCCTCTCCGCCCACTTCCACGAGATCGTCGACATCGGGTTCACCTCGCGGATGGAGGACACCCTCGACGAGATCGCCGCGGGCGAGGAGGACTGGAGCGCCACGGTCCGCCGCTTCCTCGAGGAGGTGGACGAGTGGGTGCGGGAGCGCAAGCCCGAGCGCCCGCGCCTGCCGCTGTACGAACCCGCCGACTGCCCCGAGTGCGGGGCCCCCATGGAGCGGGTGTTCTCCGGCAAGTCCAAGCAGTGGTTCGCCTCCTGCAGCCGGTGGCCCGACTGTGACGGGACCCTGCCGCTCGAGGCGGACGGCAGCGTGGGGGAACCCGAGCCGGAGCCCGAGCCCGACGAGCGTGTGCGCTGCCCGGAGTGCGACAGCCCCATGGTGCCGCGCTCGGGCCGGTTCGGGACCTTCTACGGCTGCGTCGACTACCCGAAGTGCAAGGGCATCCGTAACGTCCAGCAGCGCCTGATGTACACCGACGGTGACGGCGAGGTGGTGCCCTTCCGCTCACCCACCGACCCGGAGCACAGCTACCTCGAACGGCGCGTGTCGCGCTACGGCAAGCCCTTCGTGGGCTCGACGGGCTACCCGAAGGACGCGTTCGCGGTGTGGTCCCTGCCGATCGCCACCCCGTGTCCTGAGTGCGGTGCACCCCTGCGTCCACCGCCGCGCAACCGCAAGGAACCCACGGCGATCTGCACCCACCCGGAGCGCAACCACGTCTTCGCCCTCGAGGAGTTCGAGGTGCCCTCGGTCGCCACCTGGACCGTGGTCGAGGGCGTTAAGGCCTTCGATCCCCAGCTCGGAGGTGAGCCCCTCGACACCGAGGAGGTCCCGGCTCCCATCCCGATGACCTTCACCGGCACCCAGGCGCCGCCGGCGAAGAAGAAGGGGACGCGGAAGAAGACCGCGAAGAAGACCGCCAAGAAGACGGCCGGCGGCGGCCGGAAGAAGACCGCGAAGAAGCGCGGGCAGCAGCGGGCCAGCTGACCCGCCGGCCGGGCGTCAGTGCGCTGCGGTACGACCGCCGGGAGCCGGACCCCGCCCGGCGGTAGGCTTGCGCGATGGACGAGGACACCGCGTCGGGCCCGCTGCCCGGTCAACCCTCGCCGCGGGGGGGTGCCGTCGCGGCCTACCGCGAGCTGCTCCGGAACCGCTCCTTCCGCGGTCTGGCGGCGGCGACGTTCCTGTCCTCGATGGGCGACTGGATCGGCTTCCTGGCGATCATCGCCCTGACCGCCGACATCCTCGGCCCCACCCGCGCGGCGGCCTTCGCCGTGTCCGGGGTGATGATCGCCCGCGTCCTTCCGAGCCTGGTGCTCGGCCCCGTCGCGGGGGTGTTCGTGGACCGCTGGGACCGCCGCCGGGTGATGATCACCACCCATCTCGGCCGCGGCCTGGTGATGGCGCTGATCCCCTTCACCAACGAGGTCCTCACCCTCGTCCTGGCCACCCTGATCATCGAGATGATGTCGGCGCTGTTCGCCCCGGCGAAGGACTCCGTGCTCCCGGTGATCGTGCCGCGACCGCAACTGGTCGCCGCGAACCAGGTCAACCTCCTGGTGACCTACGGGACGCTGCCACTGGGCGCGGCCGTGTACTCCGCGCTGCTGCTGGCGGCCGTCCAGGTGGCGCCCGAGGGCAGCTTCATCGACGGTCGCCCCCTCGCGGTGCCGATCTGGTTCAACGCGGCGTCCTTCTGGGTGGCGGCGCCGCTGCTGCTGGGCCTGCACGTGCCGCCCCGCGTCGCCGCCGACGGTGGCCTGTCCAGCCTGCCCACCGCCGGCGCGTGGACCTCGCTCAAGCAGGGGTTCCGGTTCGTGGCGACCCAGCCCGTCATCCGGGCCCTGATCCTGGGGGTGATGGTCGCCTTCGCCGTCGCGGGTGTGGTGATCACCACCGGTGAGTTCTTCGCCAACCTCCTCAACGCGGGTCCCTCGGGCTACGGGGTGCTGGTCGCCTCCGTGGGCACGGGGCTGGTGATCGGGCTGGTGGCTGCCGAGCCCCTGACCCGCCGCATCGAGCCCGAGCGGCTCTTCGCCCCCGGGATCGGGACCGCAGGGCTCGCACTGATCGTCACCGCGCTGATGCCGAACCTGTGGGTGGCACTCGGTCCCGCGGTGGTCATGGGCCTCGGTGCGGGCGTGTCCTTCATCTGCGGGTACACGGTCCTGCAGCGTCGCGTGGACGACGCGATCCGCGGCCGGACCTTCGGGGCCTTCAACTCCGGGGTGCGCGTCGCGATCTTCGGCTCCAGCGTGGCGGTGCCCGTGCTGATCGGGTTGCTCGGCCGGGAGCGCCGCGAGGTGGTGATCGGGCCGACGGGGGCTCCGGAGTGGCTCTACCCCTACACCTTCGGGGGTGTGCGCATCACCCTGCTGCTCGGCGGTGCCCTGGCCATGGTCGGGTCGGTGCTGGTGTGGCGCTCCCTCAACCGGGCGCTGCGCAAGGAGTCGGGCATCGGCCTGGCGGCCGAGGCGCACGTGGACGCCGCCAGCCTCCGTGGCGTGTTCGTGGTGTTCGAGGGGGGTGATGGCGCGGGCAAGTCGACCCAGATCCGGCTCCTGCGCTCCGCGGTGGAGCGTGCCGGCCACGTGGCGGTGGTCACCCGCGAGCCGGGCGGGACCCGGCTCGGGGAGGCGGTGCGGGAGCTCCTGCTCCAGCCCAGCGCCGAGGACATGGACGAGCGCAGCGAGGCCCTGCTGTACGCCGCCGCCCGTGCGCAGCACGTGCGCGAGGTGATCGTCCCGGGCCTGCAGCGCGGCAACGTGGTGCTGTGCGACCGCTACATCGACTCCTCGGTGGTCTACCAGGGGGCCGCCCGCGGGCTCGGCGAGGAGCGCGTCGCGGAGCTCAACCGGTGGGCGACCGGCGGCCTGGAGCCGGACCTGGTGGTGCTGCTGGACGTGGATCCGGCCGCCGGCCTGGCGCGTGCCGCGGGGGAGGGGTCGCCGGACCGGCTGGAGTCGGCCGGGCTGAGCTTCCACCGCGCGGTGCGCAGCGCCTACCGGCGGCGGGCCGCCGCGGACCCCGAGCGCTACCTCGTCGTCGACGCCGACCAGCCCGTGGAGGCCATCCACGCCCGGATCCGACAGAAGGTCACCGGCCTGCTGGGCCTGCCGCCCGCAGAGGCCGTCGAGGTGGAGCGTGTCCGTCGGGAGGCCTACGGCCCGGGTGGCGGTGACGTGGTCTCCGGTGCACCCGACGGACGGAGGTCGGGCGGGCCGCCGGAGCCACCGTCGTGACCGCTCCGACCTCCGCCGCACCGCAGGAGGGCGTGTGGGTCGATGTCCTCGGTCAGCCTGCCGCCGTCACCGCCCTGCGGCGCGCCCTCGCGCAGGACGAGCTCGCCCACGCCTGGCTGGTGGTCGGGCCACCGGCGGTCGGCCAGCAGGAGCTGGTGCGGGCGTTGGGTGCGGCGCTGAACTGTGCGGAGCCCGACGCGCCGGACCTCGGGTGCGGGCGGTGCAACGTGTGCCGACGGATGGCGGCGGGCCGGCACACCGCCCTGCTGGAGCTCGAGCCCAAGGGGGCCGGCTACCTCGTCGACGACGTCCGCAGCGAGTGGATCCCCGCAGCGATGCACTCGTTGACCGAGGGCCGCCGCAAGCTGCTGCGGGTGCGTGGTGCGGACCGGATGAACGAGGCGGCCCAGAACGCCTTCCTCAAGGTCCTCGAGGAGCCGCCCGCCTCCGTGCTGTGGGTGCTGGAGGTCGAGGACGAGGGCGCGCTGCTCGACACCGTGGTGTCGCGGTGCCGCCGTCTGGACCTGGTGCCCTGGGGTCTGGAGCCGCTGCGCGAGCGCGCCGCCGGGCTGGACATCCCCGAGGGCCGGCGCGAGGCGCTGGCCCGGGCGGCGCTCGGCTCGCCGTCGCGCCTCGAGGCGTTGGCCGACCCGGACGTGGCGGCGGCCCGCCAACGCCACCTCGACGTCATCGACCGGTTGGCCACCGCCGGGCCCGGCATCGTCGTGCCCCTGGCCAAGGAGCTGCACACCTGGGCGAAGGGCCGCTCGACGGTGGTCAAGGAGGCCAACGCGCAGGAGCTCGCGCGCATCGAGGAGGAGTTCGGGGTCGACGAGCGGGGACGCGGGTGGCCGCCGGGGCTACGGAACCAGCTCAAGCGCACCCACGAGCGCACGGAGCGCCAGGCCCAGCGTCAGGCCCTCGACCTGCTCCTCGACGACCTCGCGAGCTACCTGCGCGATCTGGTGAGCATCGCCTCCGGGGGTGGGTCCGCGGAGCTCGTCAACCTCGATGCCGAGGCCGAGCTGCGCCGTGATGCGCAGCGACTGCCGGTCGCCGACGCCGTCCGGGCGTTGTCGGCCGTGGCGCAGTGCCGTCGGGCGCTCGATCGCAACGGCAACCCGGAGCTGCAGCTCGAGCGGTTGCTGCTGCAGCTGGCGCTGCCGATCTACGCCGCCTCGGCGTGAGCCCGGGTCCGGGCGTGCACCCGTGTCGACCCGGTGCGCGATGCCCTCAGCGCAGGCTGCCCCCGGCCAGCGCCGCGAGATCCGCCCCGGCACGCTCGAGCCGCCGCTGGCCGCTGGAGCGCGTGGCGTTGCGCAGGATCGGCTCCAGGGGCCTGAACAGCAGGGAACGCACCGCCAGGGAGACGTCGTAGCAGGCGGTGCTGCCCGCGTCGTCCTCGCGGATCGTGAAGGTCCCCTCCCCACGCAGCGGGCCGTCGGCGAGGGTGACCTCGAGGCGGTGGGGTGCCTCGCGGTCGGTGACCTGGACCGTGGAGGTGAAGGGCCTGAGCGGCGGCCGGGTGGAGAAGGTCAGTCGGGCGGCCGCCACCGTCCCCGACGGCGCGGGCAGGGTCTCCACCTGGCTGATCGCCGGCCACCACTCGCCCCACGTCGACAGGTCGGTCACCACCGCCCAGATGCCCTCGGCGGGCACCGTGGTCGGCCAGCACCCGTCGATGTCGATCGCGCCCACGGCGGCTCCTCCTGTCCTCGGCGCAACGGTAGCCGGCAGCGGTGTGAGCGCCGCGAGGTGGTCGCTACCCTTCGCGCCTGCGCTGGAGTAGCTCAGTCGGTAGAGCAATCGCCTCGTAAGCGATAGGTCAGGGGTTCGAATCCCCTCTCCAGCTCCGGA
>SKTN01000158.1 GCA_007117945.1 Nitriliruptoraceae bacterium
GAGGTGCGCCCGTGCGGGCACCCCTGCCCCCTCCTGGCGCCCCGCGCGCGCCGCATCCCGCGGTTGCCGGGGCGTGGTGGGCGGGTGCCGGCTCCAGGGGACCATGCCGGGTAGAGTTGGCGGTTGCCACCGGGCCGGGCGTGGGGCGGACGTGGCCCACCTGCCCAGCGGTGTCGCGCAGGCCGTCGCGGTCCGCGCAGGATGAGGACGCACACGTGGAACTCGCTCCGGACGTCGTGGCCGTGCTGGCGGTCACCGCCACCGCACTCAGCGTGGTGCTCGCCATCGTCGTCGTGATCCTGGCCCTGCGGGTGCGTGTCACCCGGCGCGCCCAGGTCCGGGCCTTCGGCGGCGCGGAGCGCGACATCCTCGAGGTGCTGGGGGAACAGGCCGGTGCCATCGACCAGCTGAGCGACGCGGCACGCCGGCTCGAGCTGCGGGCTGACGACCTACGTGAGCAGCTCAGCCACGATCTGTCCCGCTTCGCCGTGGTGCGCTACGACGCGTTCGAGGACATGGGCGGGGCCCTGTCCTTCTCCGCGGCGCTGCTGGACGAGCACGGCGATGGTGTCGTCATCTCGGCCATCAACGGTCGTTCGGAGACCCGCTCCTACGCCAAGGGCATCACCGGCGGTCACAGCGAGCACTCCCTGAGCTCGGAGGAGCTGGCCGCCATCGAGGCCGCGATGTCCGGTGAGCGCGACCACCGACCACAGCCGACCCGCCGACGTCGCCGGAGGGCTTCATGAGCCCGAGCACCGACCGGGAGGACCTCGTCGCCTACCTCGGTCCCGCCGGCACCTTCACGGAGACCGCCGCCCGGCTGATCACCGGCGCCACCGATGACCGGCACCTGCTGGCCTGCGGCGACATCGGCGAGGTACTGCGCACCGTCGAACAGGGGCGCGCCGCGCGCGGCGTCGTCCCGATCGAGAACACCCTGGAGGGGTCGGTCACCGCGACCCTCGACGCGCTGGCCTTCGAGACCGGCCTGCTGATCCACGGGGAGCTGGAGCTGCCCATCACCCTGATCGCCGCCGCTCCCCCCGGCACGGAGCTCACCGAGGTCGAGGAGGTGGTCTCCCACCCGGTGGCGCTCGCCTCCAGCCGCCGCTGGCTGTCGGCCACCATCCCGGGCGCCGGTCACGTCCCCGTTGCCTCCACCGCCAGGGCCGCCGAGCTGGTCGCCGAGCATGGCCCGGGGCAGCTCGCCATCGTCAACCCCCTGGCGGCCGAGCGTTACGGACTCGAGGTCGTGGCCCGCGACATCGCCGACAGCGCCCGCAACCTGACCCGCTTCGTGGTCGTGGGCGATCACGTCCCACCGCCGACGGGTTGGGACAAGACCTCGACGGTGGTGTTCATCGACGCCAACCGGCCGGGTGCCCTGCTCAAGCTGCTGGAGATCTTCGCCGAGCGTGAGCTGAACCTGACCAAGATCGAGTCCCGTCCGACCAAGGACGAGCTCGGGGAGTACTGCTTCTTCCTGGACGTCGAGGGGCACCTCGCGGACGAACGTGTCGGGGACGCACTGGCAGCCGTCAAGCGGACCCACCGCGACGTCAAGGTGCTGGGTTCCTACCGGCGGTCCGGCGCACGCCGCACCGATGAGGCGGACCGCATCCACGCCGACGACGCCGCCTACCGGGACGCTGCGGCCTGGCTCGCCGCGTGGCGTGAGCGGGTCACCTCGACGTCCACGTGACCGTGCGGAGCCGGCGATGGACAGCGCCGAGGTGACGCCCGAGCCGCCACCGGATCCGCGGAGCGGCTGGGACCTGCCCGCCTTCGGCACGCTGGCGACGGTGGAGCACTCCGGGCCGGGCCTGGTGCGGGTGCTCGCGCCCAACCCCTCGCCGATGACCCTGGACGGCACGAACACCTACGTCCTGGCGCCTCCCGGCAGCGGTGAGGCACTGGTGGTGGATCCGGGCCCTGAGGACCCGGAGCATCATCGCCGGGTGCGCGAGGTGCTCGCCGAGGTCGACGTGCAGGTGCGCGCCGTCGTGCTCACCCACCACCATCACGATCACGCCGCTGCGGCCGCCAGTTGGGCACGCGCCCATGGGTGCGAGGTGCTGGCGGCCTCCCGGGAGCTGACGAGCGCCGACCGTGTGCTGCTCGACGGTGACGAGGTCCCGGTCGGGCGGAGCCGGGTGCGGGTGATCGCCACTCCCGGGCACACCGCCGACCACCTCGCCTTCCGACTCGAGGACGGCTCGGTGCTCACCGGTGACCACGTGCTCGGTCGGGGCACCAGCGTGGTTGCGCACCCCGACGGGGATCTCGAGGCCTACCTCGCCTCCGTGCGGCGACTGCACGACCTCGGCCCTGACGCCCTGCACCCCGGGCACGGCCCCAGCCTCACCGAGGATCCCACCGCGGTGCTGGACTTCTACCTCGCGCACCGCCGGTACCGGGAGGCGCAGCTGCGCGCCGCCCTTGCCGGAGGGCCGGCCACGGTCACCGAGTTGGTGGCCCGGCTCTACGCGGACGTGGATCCGCGGGTGTGGCCGGCGGCGAGAGCCTCGTTGTCGGCGACGCTCGCCGCGCTGACCGACCGCGGTGAGGTGCGCACCGACGCGGCCGGGCGCTGCCACCTCGCCAGCTGAGCAGCCGGATCAGGTGCCGCGCACCGGACGGTCCAAGGGCGGTCCTCAAGCCGGCCGGGTTCGCGGCCGATGGGAGGGGCAGCGTCCCCGTCGACGAAGAACGAGAGTGGGTGGACCGTGGCAGAGTTCCTCGACAGCTTCGACGTCGAACGGGACGCCCTGCTGTCCTCCCTCGCCCAGGTCGAGGAGGTCTGGAGCCGCTTCCAGGAGCGGCGGGCGTTGGAGGTCGAGGGCACGGCGGAGACCGACTCGCTGATCGCCGGTGAGCTGGCGCACGTCCGCCGTGATCTGGAGTCCACGGAGTTCACCGTCGGCATCTTCGGGCTGATCAAGCGGGGCAAGTCCACCCTGCTGAACGGCCTGATCGGCCGCGAGGTGTCGTCGATGCACGTCACCCCGGAGACGGCGGTCCCCGTCTACGTCTCCTACGGCGACGACCCCGAGGCGGTGGTGCACTTCGCCGACGGGTCGGTCAAGCACGTCGCCGTGGAGGACGTGCACGCCTACACCTCCCAGAAGTCGAACCCCCAGAACAAGCTCGGCGTCACCTTCGTCGAGCAGCAGGTCCCCGTGGGTTTCCTGCGGAACGGCACCCGCCTGATCGACACCCCGGGGCTCGACGACGCCGAGGCCGACGAGGTCTACACCGAGCGGACCCTGCAGGAGCTCGACATCGTCGACGCCGGCGTCGTGCTCTTCCTGTCCCCACCGACGGTGGGTGCCACGGAACTCGGCTTCCTCGAGCAGGTCGTGGCCCGGGACCTGAAGAAGACCTTCCTGGTGTGCAACATGTACCCCCAGCACTTCCACGACCCCGACACCCGCAACGCGGTGCTCGAGTACGTGGGCATGCGGATCGTCGAGGCGTCACGCAACGCGGGGCGCACCGGCGAGGTGCGTGTCTACCCGGTGTGTGCCCTGGAGGCGTGGCAGGCCCGCAAGAACGACGACATCGACCAGTGGAAGCGCTCCGGCGCGGACCGGCTGCTGCGCGACATCGAGAACTACCTCTCCGACCACGCGGGTCAGGAGGTGCTCGACCAGGCTGCCGAGCGCATCGCCCGCGCCGCGGAGATGGCCAAGGCCGAGGTCCAGGTCCGCCAGCAGCTCCTGGAGGATCCGGAGAAGCTCCAGGACTTCCGTCGTCAGCTCGACGACAACATCCTCGACCTCGAGCGCCGGTTCGACAACGCCGTGTCGTTGGCGCTGACCGAGGTCGCGCCCCTGCGGATCAGGATCCGCGGGTTGGTCCTGCAGCCCTTCACCCGGGCGAAGCAGGAGCTCGCGGGCCTGGAGACCATCGAGGAGCTCGAGCAGTTCTCCTCGCGCTTCCGCCGCCAGCTGGAGGTGGCGGGCGAGCTCGCGTCGCGGCAGTTCAGCGAGGGCTTCGCCCAGGTCGTCGCACGGCTGCAGAACCAGCTCCAGGAACGTTTCCAGGCCGTGATGACCGACCTGGCCCCGAACCTCCCGCAGGTCAGGCTGTCGCCCAACGCCCTGCTGGTCACCCCTGATCAGCTCCAGCAGCTCGAGGCGGCCCAGCGGCGTTCGCAGCAGACCTCACGGACCTCCGCGGTCGTCGGCGGCCTCTCGGGAGGCTCACTGGCCTTCGCTGCGGCGGGGGCGATGCTCGGCCCCCTCGGGCTGCTCGGGGGTGCCCTGGTGGGCTGGAAGCTGGCGAGCCAGGTGGCCGGTCACCGCAGCCTGGAGCAGGCGCGCGAAGCGATCGCCGCACGGCTCGACGAGATCGCGGCGGCGCTCCTGCGCGACGTGGACCAGCAGGTCGAGGGCGCGGTGGACACGGTCCGCTCCGCGGTCGACCGCCGGC
This sequence comes from Nitriliruptoraceae bacterium, assembly GCA_007117945.1. Classification (GTDB taxonomy): domain Bacteria; phylum Actinomycetota; class Nitriliruptoria; order Nitriliruptorales; family Nitriliruptoraceae; genus T1Sed10-7. The sequence continues at coordinate 4,438 of SKTN01000158.1, forward strand.
GCCGCGCCTTCGCCGCCGATCTCTACCAGCAGTTCGAGGTGGTGCAGTCCATCAGCGAGCACCCGGAGGCGCTGGTGGCACAACGCCGGGATGCGGCGAGGTTCGTGGAGGCCTTCGAGGCCTGCGCGGCCGACGCCCGTTCGGCGGTGACCGATCCCGGCACGTTGGCCGCTGTCGGCTGAGGTCATCCCCGAACGGCAGGTGAGCGCGGTCAGGGCCGCGCTCACCTCCGGCGTGTCGCCGTGTTCCGGGTGGTCAGGCCGGGGTCGTCCGGCGCGTCCGCTTGATGCCAGCCTGCTTGAGCACCGCCGCGGGTACACCCGCCTCCCGCCATGCGGGGTAGGTGATGCCCTTGCGCTCGGAGTACTCCGCTGCCGCGTCGATGAAGCCCTTCTCAAGGGCCTCCATATCGGGCGCCTCACCAAGTTCCACGAGGCGCTCCTCGAGGTCGAGCCGCTTCTGGATCAACTCCACACGCTTGGCGGGGTCAGGTTCCGCGTCGATCCTGCTCTGGATCTCCGGGAGCTTGGCCTCGATCGACTTCCGATCGACGGGGCGTCCTGGCTTGCGTTCCTGCTCGAGGGCAGCGAGGTACTCGCGCACCGCGCGACCCTGTTCCCGTCCCTTGGCAAGGGCGGCTTTGTGCTCATCGGTCATCTTGCGTGCCACGACGTTTCCGATCGTCTCCGGCGCCCCCGTGCGGGTCATTTCCTGCGAGCGGCCATGCTCCATGCTACGTCATTGACGGTAACACGCAGGCGCATCTGGGGTGCGCTTCGGAACATGTTCCGGAACCGGTTACGGTACATCCCTGCTGCGGGAGCGCGATGGAGCATCGGATGCTCGCTCCATCGGGCTGTCGGAGTACGGTGCCATGAGGGAGGTCGGCGCCGTCGCCGAGCCAGCGGCGGGTCGTGCTCCTGGAGTCGAACAGGAGGCCAAGCGTGTCCGCTCAACTGCCACCCGCCCGTTCCGTCGAAGAGAACCCGAGCCAGGCGCAGTTGCGCGAGTGGGTCCTCGAGTTGATGCCCAAGGACCGCACCACGGTCACCGAGTTCGACAACATCAACTACAAGGCGCGGATCCTGGCCCGGCTGACGCCCTCCACCTTCATCGTCAGCGACGAGCCGAACACCAAGCAGACGATGTCGCGTGCGCAAGCGGCGGAGTACGCCGCCAAACAGGACGCCCACATCGCCGAGCAGGACATGGTCCTCATGGAGGGCTACATCGGTCCTGACCCCGCCTTCCGGACGGCCTCACGGCTGTACATGGAGAAGGCACACGCGAACATCCCGGCGATGCAGGAGCAGCTGTTCTTCCCCGCCGACGAGGCGTGGAGCCCGGATTTCACCGTCATCTACACGCCGACCTTGCGGATCCCCGAGCACCATGAGGAGTGCCTGATCCTCGTCGACTACGACACCTGGACCACCCGGGTGTTCGGCTCCGATTACTTCGGAGAGTCGAAGATGGGTGGCCTCAGGATGTGGAACAAGCGGGTGTATGAGCTCGGTGGGCTCGCGATGCACTCCGGCGCGAAGACGTTCCCTGCCGAGGAGACCGTCGACGGGCAGGAGCGACTGGCGCTGATCATCGGGTTGTCGGGGACGGGCAAGACCACAACCACCTTCCGCAACGTCAAGGGTTCGCTGCCGGTGCAGGACGACTTCATCGCCCTCATGCCGGGTGGCGAGGTGTTCACCACGGAGAACGGGTGCTTCGCGAAGTCCTACGGCCTCGACCCCGAGGACGAGCCGACGATCTACGGCGGTGCCACCCGACCGGATGCCTGGCTCGAGTCGGTCGCCGTCGATGAGGACGGAAAGGTCGACTTCTTCGATGACTCCTACACCGCGAACGGACGTGTCACCTTCCCGCTGGCGAACATCCGCCACCGCGACCCGAGAGACCTCCCCAAGGCGCACTACCTGTTCATCCTGAACCGCAACGAGAACATCATCCCCGCGGTCGCGAAGTTGAAGCCCGAGCAGGCGGCCTACTACTTCATGTTGGGCGAGACGCAGGGCACCTCGGCGGGGGGTGCGCACGAGGCCGGGAAGAACCTCCGGGTCCCGGGGACCAACCCCTTCTGGTTCGAGGAGGAGTCCTCGATGGGCAACCGGTTCCTCGAGCTGCTGGCCACCACCGATCTTGAGGTCTATCTGTTCAACACCGGCCGGGTCGGTGGGCCGGAGACCGACGAGCGATCGAAGAAGGTCAAGATCCCCCACTCCGCTGCGGTCCAGAACGGCATCGTCGACGGCACGATCGAGTGGGACGATGATCCGGACTTCGGTTACGCCGTGGCCAGGGCCATCCCCGGCTTCGACGACGAGGAGCTGCTCCAACCCCGCAAGCTCTACGAGCGTCAGGGCCGGCTCGACGAGTACGAGCGGATCGTCGAACAGCTCGAGCAGGACCGTGCCGCGTACCTGACCAACTTCGCGCGGCTCGACCCGCTGATCGCGCAGAGCTCCGGCGCCTGAGCGGCGAGCGGTGGTGTCCTCCTCGTAGGAGGCCACCTGGACGGTGAACGGCCCCCACCGGGAGTGCGGTGGGGGCCGTGTCCATGCCGGGCCGTGTGGCGGCTTCAGTCCTGCCCGCGACGGCCGTGGGCGGGAGCGTGGTCCGGTGGGCCGACGCGTTCGGGGTCGTCGGCGTTGCTCGGGGGTGCGGGACGGTCACCGTCGCGATCGGGGGGTCCGCCGGCGTGGTCGGGTGGTCCGCCGGCGTGGTCGGGTGGTCCGCCGGCGTGGTCGGGTGGTCCGCCGGCGTGGTCGGGTGGTCCGCCGGCGTGGTCGGGTGGTCCGCGGCGCTCCCGTGCGTTCGCGCTGACGGCTGCGCCGAAGCCGGGTCCGGGCTCGCGCACCTCCTGTCCCTCGGTCAGCGCCTCGTGGACCGCGCGAGCTCTGTCGGAGCGCTCGTCGCCCTCGCTGCCGTCGGGAGTGATCGCCTGGTCCGCCTCGTCACCGGCGGAAACCTCCGCGTCGCTGACGTCGCCGTCGGTGCTCTCGGGTTCCGCGGGGACCTCGATCGGTTCTTCCTCGGCATCCATGGGCTGGACGGTGTCTGAGGCGACTGCAGCCCCGCCCCCGAGGAGCGCGACGGCAGCCCCGGTCGCCACGACGCGGGAAGTCAGGTACGAGCGGACGTGTCGCATGATGGATCCCCTGGAGCAGTGCGAGGTGTAGCGCTATCTCCGTAAGCGTCATCGTCGCAGGCGAGGTCACGCCTGGGGCCATGATGTGCGGCATGCGAACGCAGGGTGACCCTACGTGCGCTCTGCGATGCCCGAGGTGCGACCGACGGGTTCATCCACAGATCTCTTGGGATCCCGTCGACGACGCTTGTGGTCGAACGTATGTTCGTATACCTTGTCGGGAGCAACACCACCTCA
>SKTN01000326.1 GCA_007117945.1 Nitriliruptoraceae bacterium
CTACCCCAGACCTCCTCGCTAGCCTGCTGCACCCGCGGCCGGCCAGGTCCCCTGCGCCGGTGCCGCGGATCGTCGACGGCCCGGTGCACCCCGCCGTCACCCCTGCCAGCACAGTCGAGGTCCCCCGTGGGCAAGCAGAACGAGCTCGGCGTCACGCCGATGTCCGAGGACGTGTCCGCCTGGTACAACGAGCTGGTCTTCAAGGCCGAGCTCGCCGACCGGGGCCCCGCCAAGGGCACGATGGTGATCCGGCCCTACGGCTACCGGATCTGGGAGCTGCTCCAGGCCCAGCTCGACCAACGCTTCAAGGACACCGGGCACGAGAACGCCTACTTCCCCCTGTTCATCCCCCAGTCCTACCTCCAGCGCGAGGCCGAGCACGTCGAGGGCTTCGCCCCGGAACTGGCGGTGGTGACCCACGGTGGCGGTAAGGAGCTCGAGGAGCCCCTGGTGGTGCGGCCCACCTCGGAGACGGTGATCGGGGAGATGTACCACCGCTGGATCTCCTCCTACCGCGACCTGCCCGTGCTGATCAACGCGTGGAACAACGTGGTGCGGTGGGAGCTGCGGCCACGCATCTTCCTGCGGACCACGGAGTTCCTGTGGCAGGAGGGCCACACCGCCCACGCCGACGAGGCGGAGGCGATGGAGGAGACCCTGCGGATGTTCGACGTCTACGCGGAGTTCGCGGAGAACGTCGCCGCCATCCCGATGGTCAAGGGGGAGAAGACCCCCGGTGAGCGCTTCGCCGGCGCCAAGCGCACCTTCACCATCGAGGGGCTGATGCGCGACGGCAAGGCCCTGCAGTCGGGGACCTCCCACTACCTCGGTACCAACTTCGCCGAGGCCTTCGACATCACCTACCAGGACCGCGAGAACCAGCTCCGGCACGTCCACACCACCTCGTGGGGGATGTCCACCCGCATGATCGGCGCGGTGATCCTCGCGCACGGCGACGACCAGGGACTGGTGCTGCCGCCCCGGCTCGCCCCCGTCCAGGTCGCCATCGTGCCCATCGGCCGCGGGGAGCAGGCCGAGGCGGTGCGCGACAAGGCCGACGAGCTGCGCGAGAAGCTCACCGCCCAGGGCATCCGTGTCCAGGTCGACGACCGGGACACCTCGCCGGGTTTCCGTTTCAACGACCTCGAGCTCAAGGGGGTGCCCCTGCGCGTGGAGCTGGGTCCCCGCGACCTCGAGGCCGGCCAGGTGCTCGTCGCCCAGCGCGTCGGGGAGGTGGACGAGCGCGGACGTGCCGTCAAGGAGACGATCGGCGTCGACGCCTTCGTGGCCGGCGTGCAGGAGCGGCTCGACGCCTACCACGACCTGCTGGTGGCACGGGCCCGGGCCTACCGCGACGAGCACAGCGCCACCGCTGACGACCTCGCGACCTTCACCGAGCAGGTCAAGGTCGGGTTCAGCTACGCCCTGCACTGCGGGCAGCCCGGCTGCGAGGACGAGATCAAGGCGGCCACCGCCGCCACCCCCCGGTGCATCCCGAGCGACGGCGCGCCCGAGGAGGGCCCGTGCGTGCGGTGCGGCGAGCCCAGCACCTACGGCACCCGGGTCGCCTTCGCACGGGCGTACTGACCACCCGTGCGCTGGTCGGTGACGGGCGGCGCCCCGGCGCTGCGCCCGGCGGCCCGGCGTGCCGCCGACCGGGCCGTGGAGCTGGGTGCGGCTCCCCACCGACGTGACCACATCGGGTTGGCGGTGCACGAGCTGCTCGCCAACGCCCTCGCCCACGGCCACCACGGCGATCCCACTTTGCCCATCGACATCGAGGTGGCGTGTGCGGCGGATGGGTCCGTGACCATCCGCGTCACCGACCGTGGGCTCGCAGGTCCCTGGGCGGGTCCACCGCCGCCCGGTGCCCCCGCAGCGACCCTGGCAGCGCGAGGGCGCGGTTGGCAGCTGGTGCGCGATGCGGCGGTGCGCCACCGGATCCTGCGGGTGGGCCGGGCTACGGTCGTGGAGCTCACCGTGGCCGCGCCCTCGTGCTACCACCCACCCCCAAAGGACACCCTCGTGCGCACCCTCGGCCTGCTCGGCGGCATGGCCTGGCCCTCCACGGTGGAGGCCTACCGGGCCATCAACGAGGGCGTCGCTGCGCGGCTGGGCGGTGCCCACTCGGCGCGGCTGGTGGTGTGGTCCGTGGACTTCGCCGAGGTGGAGGCGCTCCAGCGCGCGGACGACTGGGACGGCGCGGGACGGCTGCTGGCCGACGCCGCCCGGCGCCTGGAGACCGCGGGCGCCGAGGGCCTGCTGCTGTGTACCAACACCATGCACCGGGTCGCCGACGCGATCGAGGCCGCCACCTCGGTGCCCCTGCTACACATCGCCGATGCCACCGCGGCGGCGGTCACCGCTGCCGGCGTGCAGTGCGTCGGATTGCTCGGCACCCGCTTCACCATGGAGCAGGCCTTCTACCGCGACCGGCTCACCGCCCACGGCATCGAGGTGGTGGTGCCACCGGCTGCGGAGCGGGAACGGGTCCACCGGATCATCTACGAGGAGCTGATCCACGGCCGCACGGAACCTGCCAGCCGCCAGCGCTACCTCGCGGTCATCGACGGACTGTCGGAGGCGGGCTGCCAGGGCGTGATCGCCGGGTGCACGGAGATCGAGCTGCTGGTGGGCCCCGAGGATGTGGACCTCGCTTGGTTCCCCACCACCGCCCTGCACGCCCAGCGCGCCGTGGACTGGCTGCTCGAGGACGTGCGGGCGCGCTCGGTACCGTCACCTTGGTGAGCGGACCCGATCCCGAGGGGGACCACGTGGCCAGCGACGACGGCACGACCCTGGTGCTGGTGCGCCACGCCACGACCGCGGCCACGGGCAAACGCCTCGGTGGGTGGACCCCCGGCGTCCACCTCGACGAGGCCGGCATCGCCCAGGCGGAGGCCACCGCTCAGCGCCTGGCCGGGGCCGACATCGCCGCGGTGTACAGCTCACCCCTGGAGCGCACCCAGGACACCGCGCGGCTCGTGGCCCGGCCCCACGGCCTGCGCGTGCGGACCCGCCGGGGCCTCGGGGAGGTGGACTACGGCGAGTGGACCGACCGGTCCCTGGCCCAGCTGCGGCGTCGCAAGCTCTGGCAGGTGGTCCAGGCGACCCCCTCACGCGTCGCCTTCCCGGGTGGAGAGACGATCCGCGGCGCCCAGGCCCGCGCCGTGGACGCCACGGAGGAGCTCGCAGCCGCCCACGCCGGCGACCAGGTGATCTGCGTCAGCCACGCGGACGTGATCAAGGCGGTGGTCGCCCACCACCTCGGCATGCCCCTGGACACCTTCCAGCGCCTGGTGATCTCCCCGGCGTCGATCACCGTCCTGCACCTGCCGGCGCAGGGCCACCCGCTGCTGCTGACCTGCAACGACACCGGCACCGCCGGACCACCCCTCGAGGCGAAGGCCAGCTCGTGAGCGACGTCGAGATGCACGCGCCCCACCACGTCACCGTGGGGTTCACCGGGGTACCCGGCGAGCGCACCTTCTTCGTCCAGGCCGAGGAGGACGACGACCGGGTCGAGTTCGTCCTCGAGAAGGGGCAGGCGCTCGGTATCGGTGAACTGCTCACCCAGCTGCTCGCCCGGGTCGAGGACGCACCGGCCAGCGACTGGGACCGCCAGGCCATGGGGCTGCGCGTCCCCCTCGAGCCCCGGTGGCGGGTGGGGGAGCTGTCGCTGGGCTACGACAGCGATCAGGACCGCTTCCTGATCGAGCTCGCCGAGCTGCAGGTCGAGGACGCGGACCTCCCGCCGGCGCAGGCCAGGATCTGGCTGGACCGCGACCAGGCCCGACGCCTGGCCGCCCACGCGGTGGAGGTGGTGGAGCAGGGACGCCCCACCTGCGAGCTGTGCGGGCGGCCCACCGAGCTCGACGGCACCCACGTGTGTCCGGCGACCAACGGGCACGGGTCCCTGACCCGGTGAGCGCCCCCGCCGGGAGCACGGACCAGGCCGGGCGGTTGCGCAGCGCGCCCCTGGAGGTGGTGGGTCGTTTCGCCGACGCCTCCAACGCCACCCTGCTCGCGCGGCTGACCGACCGTGACACCCGGTCGCTCGAGGACCTGGCCGCCGGCCTCGGGCGTAGTCCCGGGCTCGACGACCTCGACGTGGGCGACCTGGTGGTCTACAAGCCCGAGCGGGGTGAGCGGCCCCTGTGGGACTTCCCCGCCGGCACGCTCCACCGGCGCGAGGTCGCGGCCTACGAGGTGTCGTGTGCGCTGGGCTGGGAGCAGGTGCCCACCACGGTGCTGCGGACCGACGGCCCCTTCGGGCGCGGCTCGGTGCAGGCCTTCGTCGCCCACGACCCCGAGCAGCACTACTTCACCCTGCTGGAGGGCGGTGACACCGAGGTGGTGGCACAGCTCGCGCGGATGATCGTGTTCGACGACCTGCTGCAGAACGCCGACCGCAAGGCCGGCCACGTCCTGCTGGAGGCGGTGACGCCACCGCGGGTATGGCTGGTGGACCACGGGGTGTGCTTCCACACCGAGGTCAAGCTGCGGACCGTGGCGTGGGAGCGGGCCGGTGCGCCGGTCCCGCCGGCGCTGCTCGCCGACGTGGACGGCCTGCGTGAGGCCCTGGCCGGTGACCTCGCCGCCCGGTTGGCGCTGCTGCTGGCCGAGGAGGAGGTGGCAGCGCTGACGCAGCGGTGCGTCCAGGTGCTGGAACGGGGCAGCTTCCCCCACCCGGAGGTCCCACACCCCTACCCGTGGCCCCTGCTGTGAGGCCCGTCGTGGTGCCAGGGGTGCGGTCGGTGCCGGCACCGGCAGCGCCCCCCGGTGGTGGTGGCTGATGGCCAGCTACCGCGAGCAGGGCATCGTGCTGCGCACCTACAAGCTGGGCGAGACCGACCGGATCGTCCACCTGCTCACCCAGGGGCGCGGCAAGGTCCGGGCGGTGGCCCAGGGGGTCCGCCGTCCGGGGAGCCGGTTCGGCGGCAGGCTGGAGCCCTACAGCCACGTCGAGCTGCAGCTGTACGAGGGCCGCAACCTCGACCGGATCACCCAGGCCGACCTGCTCGCGCCCCACGCCGCCGTGCGCGCCGAGTACGCCACGTCGGCGGCCGCCGCGGTGATGGTCGAGGTGGTGGACCACGTGGCGCAGGAGGGGGAGCGGGACAACGGGCTGTTCCTGCTCCTGCGCGCCGGGTTGCAGGCCCTCGACGCCGGTCCCGACGATCCGGCGATCTTCGTGGACGCCTTCCTGCTGCGGCTCGCGTCGGTGGTCGGCTTCCACGTGTTCACCGACGCCTGCGCCGTGTGCCGTACCCCCGGCGCCCACGTGTTCCTCAGCGTCACGGCCGGCGGTGTGCTGTGCCCCGAGTGCGCCCCGACGGGCACCCGTGCCGTGGACCGGGCGGTGATCGAGGCCGTCGCACTGCTCACCAGCGGGGGGGAGTGGTCGGCCCTGCCCGTGCTGGCCCGTGAGCGTCCGGCGGCCCGGGCCCGGGCCGCCTCCTACGCCCGCGCCTTCGTGGAGCACCACCTCGACCGGCGTTTCCGTGCCTACGAGGCCGTACCCCGGCCGTGAGGTGCGGCGTCGGGGGCGCGGGCCCCGGGTGGGGGGCCGGGCTCCCGGGCGTGGAGCGCACCCACCAGGGGCGGGCCGTCCTCGGGGCGCACCACCACCTTGCCCGCACCGGCGCGCGAGCCGGCCGAGGCGACCTGCATCGCCGCGCCGAAGCGGCCGAGCGGCGCCAGATGGGTCACCATCGCGTCCACGGGGTAGGCGTCGTCGGCGAGCCAGTGTGCGATCTCGTGGCAGGTCCGCCGCCCGTCGAGGGCGGGTTCCGGGCCGGCGTTGATCGTGCCGCGCACCGTCAGCTCCCGGTTCCACACCAGGGACCAGTCCACGCGCTGACGGCCCGCCGCGCCCACGAGCACCACCGTCCCACCGGGCCGCAGCAGGTGCAGGGCGAGGTCGATGGTGTCCGGCTTCCCGACACAGTCGTACACCACGTCCACCCCCCGCTCCAGGATCGGCAGCGCCGTGCGGTCCGGGTGCAGCACCCGGCCCCCGTCCTCGGCCGCCAGGGTGTGCACCGCGGCCTCGCCGCCGCGGACCACGCGGTCAGCGCCCACGCCCCGTGCGCGCTGGTCCCCCGACGGGTCGGGGGAGACCACGGTGACGTGCAGATCCGGGTGGAGCCGGCGGAGCGCGGCGGTGGTCAGCAGCCCGATGGTGCCGGGGCCGATCACCACGGCGCGCTCGCCGTGACGCTCCCAGCGCAGGGCGGCGTGCAGGCCCACCGCCGCCGGCTCCAGGAGGACCGCCCGGCGTGAGGGGGTGCGGCCCACGGCCACACACTGGTCCTCGTGGGCGACCACCACCTCTCCGAACCCACCACCGAGCCGGGCGTCGAACCCCTGCCCCACCCCGGTGCACCCGCTGCTACCGGGCAGGTCGAAGCGTTCGCAGGTCCCAGGGCGCCCGGCGGCGCAGCTGCTGCACACCGGGTCGAAGCCGCGGTGCCGGCAGGACAGGACGGGGTCGAGGGCGACGCGGTCGCCCTCCGCGAGGTGGCGGACCTGAGGGCCGGTGGCCTCGACGACACCCACGAGTTCGTGCCCGGGGATGGTGCGTCGGGCCGGGTAGTAGGCGCTCAGCGTCAGGGCGATCCGCGCGTGGGCGAGCCCGACGTCGCTGCCGCAGATCCCGGCCAGCTCCGTGCGCAGGCGCACCCACCGGGGGCCCGGCAGAGCCGGCTCCTCGACATCGTCGCGCACCCGCAGCAGGCCACCGCGGCGCCACCCGGCGTCGTCCTGGGCCCGGGAGCGGACCGCCGTGGCCAGGTAGCGGGGTACGGTCAGCTCGGCGACGACGGCACGCACGGGGTCCTCCTACCCGCCAGCGGCGGTGCGGGCCGGGGCGGGCACGTTGCGCGGTGGGGCCAGCCCGACCTCCCTGGCCCACACGGCGACCCGCTCCAGGCCGGTGTCGAGATCCACCGCCGGGCGGTACCCGAGCACCTCGCGGGCCCGGTCGATGCGGTAGGAGCCGGTCCGTGCCAGCAGCCGCATCGACGCGGGGCACAGCTCGCTCGGTCGCCCGAGCGCCCGCAGCCCCGCACCCGTGGCGGTGGCCAGGCCCGTGGCCACCGGGGTGGGCAGGCAGCGTGGCCGGGTCCCCACCAGGGCGCCGAGCCGCCCGAAGTACTCGGCGCAGGAGGTGGCCACCCCGTCGGTGAGATGGAACACCCCACCGGCCGCGCCCGGGGTCACGATCGCGCCGGTGACCCCGTCCACGAGGTTGTCGAGGTAGGTGTGGCTGAACACCCCGCGGCCCCGGGCCGGCAGGATGGCCTGCCCCGCGGCCAGGTAGGTCAGGGGCAGCACCACCCAGGGTCGCGAGCCTGGTCCGTAGACGTCGCCCGGGCGGAGCACCACCACCTCGAGTTCGCCGGCGGCGTGGGCCGCCAGCACCAGGTGCTCACCGGCGACCTTGGTGTCCACGTAGGCGTCCCCGTTGGCCTGCACCGGGTGGGTCTCGTCCACCCACGCGGGCAGGTCGAAGCCGTGGACCACCACCGACGAGAGGTGGACGAAGCGGCGCACCCCTGCGCGGGCGGCGGCGGACAGCACCCGGCGGGTGCCGAGGACGTTCACCGCGTGCATGCGTCGTCGTGGGGCCACGTTGGAGACGATCGCGGCGGCGTGCACCACGGTGTCGACGCCCTCCAACAGGTGGGCCCAGGCACGCGGGTCGGTGGTGCTGCCCGGGTGGACCACGACCGGCGGCCTCGCGCTCGCGCCGCGGGCCGCAGCCGGGGCGGGCGGCCCCGACGCGGTGTCGACCCCGCGGACCTCGACGCCCACGGCGGCGAGCCGTGCGGC
>SKTN01000130.1 GCA_007117945.1 Nitriliruptoraceae bacterium
CGGGTGACCCTGTCGTTGACCGTGGAGCCGGGCGGTGGTCCCGGTGCCCCCGAACGCCCCTCGGTGGAGCACCTGACCTTCCGTCGCGGCCCGGAGGGCTTCCGTGAGCGCCGCCACCTCAGGGGCATCCACCCCCTGATCGCCGGCCGGCTGGACCTGTGGCGCTTCGAGGGGTTCGCGCTGACGCGGCTGCCCTCCTCGGAGAGCGTCTACCTCTTCCACGCCCGCGCCCACGACAACCCTGAGGACGAGCGGCTGTTCGCCCTGGCCGAGGTGCGCGACCTCACCCCCGTCCACGACGAGCAGGGTCGCGTGGTGGCGCTGCCGGAGCTCGAGCAGGTGCTCGCCAGCACCCTGGACGACCTGCGCCGGGCACGGGCTGCCGCCCCGGCGGACAACGGCCCGGACTGGAACCGTGTCGTGCTCCACGTCTGGCCGACGGTGCGCGTCCCCATCGAGGAGCTGGAACCGGTGGTGCGTGCGGTGGCACCGACCACCGAGGGCCTCGGCCTCGAGCAGGTCGCCGTCCGGGCGCGGCTCGAGCTGCCCGACAGCCCACCACGCGACGTGATGGTGCGCATGTCGCGGCCCCCGGGCCAGGGATTCACCCTACGGGTCACCGACCCGCCCAGCACGCCCCTGGTGAGCTTCGACGAGGTCAGCCGACAGGTCATCAAGGCGCGGCGCCGCGGCAGCGTCTACCCCTACGAGCTCGTTCCCCTGCTCACCCGGGACCGGGCTGCGCCGGGGACGCCGTCCGCTGCAGGGGCCGCGGCGCCCGGCTTCGTGGAGTACGACCTCGACGAGGACGGTCGGCTGGTGGCCGTGGACCGGCCACCGGGCGGCAACCGCGCCGGGATCGTGGTCGGCACCGTGACCACCCGCACCTCCCGCTACCCCGAGGGCATGACCCGGGTCGCGCTGTTCGGCGACCCCACCAAGGGGCTCGGCTCCATCGCCACCCGTGAGTGCGCCCTGATCAGCCAGGCCATCGACCTCGCGGCCCAGCTCGACGCCCCCATCGAGTGGTTCGCGGTCTCCTCCGGCGCCCGCATCGCGATGGACTCCGGGACGGAGAACATGGACGGTGTCGCCCACGTGCTGCGGCGCATCATCGAGTTCACCCAGGGCGGCGGACAGATCCACATCATCGTGTCCGGCATCAACGTGGGCGCCCAGCCCTACTGGAACGCCGAGGCCACGATGCTGCAGCACACCAAGGGCATCCTGGTCATGACCCCTGACTCCGCCATGGTGCTCACGGGCAAGCAGGCGCTCGACTACTCCGGCGGGGTGTCGGCCGAGGACAACTTCGGCATCGGCGGCTACGACCGCGTGATGGGTCCCAACGGCCAGGCCCAGCACTGGGCACCGGACCTCGCCAGCGCCATCGAGGTGCTCTTCGCCCACTACGAGCACAGCTACGTCGCGCCCGGGGAGCGCTTCCCCCGGCCGGCGCCCACCACCGACGATCGCGAGCGCGACGTCCGTGGCTACCCCCACCAGGTCGAGGGCCTCGACTTCACGACCGTCGGCGAGGTGTTCGACGAGCGGACCAACCCGGGCCGTAAGAAGCCCTTCGACATCCGCACGATCATGCGGGCCGTCAGCGACCTCGACCACGAGCCCCTGGAGCGGTGGCGGGACATGGCGGATGCCGAGGTGGCGGTGGTCACCGATGCCCACCTCGGTGGCTACCCAGTGACGCTGCTCGGCATCGAGTCGCGACCCCTGCCGCGCCGCGGCCCCGTCCCGGCCGACGGCCCGGAGGGTTGGACGGCCGGGACGCTGTTCCCCCGCGCGTCCAAGAAGGTCGCCCGGGCCATCAACGCGGCCAGCGGTATCCGCCCGGTGGTGGTGCTGGCGAACCTGTCGGGCTTCGACGGGTCACCCGAGTCCCTGCGGGAGCTGCAGCTCGAGCTCGGGGCGGAGATCGGGCGGGCGATCGTCAACTTCGACGGTCCCGTGGTGTTCACCGTCATCTCGCGCTACCACGGCGGCGCCTTCGTGGTGTTCTCCAAGGCGCTCAACGACCACCTCGAGGTCGCCGCACTGGAGGGCTCCCACGCCTCGGTGATCGGGGGAGCCCCCGCCGCCGCCGTGGTCTTCGCCGGTGAGGTCAACCGGCGCACCGACCGCGACGAGCGACTGGTCGCCCTGCGCACACGCGTGCAGGAGGTCAACGGTCACGAGCAGGTGCAGCTGCGCGGGGAGCTGGAACGGCTGCGCGCCCAGATCCGCTCGGAGAAGCTCGGCGAGGTGGCCGCGGAGTTCGACGCGATCCACTCGATCGAGCGGGCCAGGCAGGTCGGCTCCGTCGACCGCATCGTCGCCCCCGGTCGGCTCAGGCCCTACCTGATCGATGCCGTGGAACGCGGCATGGCCGCGGTGGCCGGTCCCGCCTGACCGCTGCGGTGACGTCGGGTCGCACCGCTCAGTTGGCGCTGCTCTGCTGCTCGGCGAGCTGGCGGTGGACGTCCTCCATGTCGAGGGCCTTGATCTGCTCGATCAGGTCGACCAGGGACTCCTTGGGCAGCGCGCCGGCCTGGTTGAACACCAGCACGTTGTCCCGGAAGGCCATCAGGGTGGGGATGGAGCGGATCTGGAAGGCGGCTGCGAGCTCCTGCTGCTGCTCGGTGTCGACCTTGCCGAACACCACGTCCTCGTGCTCGCCGGCAGCCTCCTCGTAGATGGGCGCGAACATCTTGCAGGGGCCGCACCAGTCGGCCCAGAAGTCGACCAGGACGATCTCGTTCTCGTCGATGGTCTCGCGGAAGTCGTCTGCGGTCAGGTCCTTGGGAGTCGACACGTTGGTTCCTTGGGGGTGGTTGGATGCGCTGTGGCGCCGTCGGTGGAAGGGAACGCACGCATCGAGGTGGACATTCCCGTGCACGGCAGCGCGCAGCGGCCCCTGGCCACGGGGCCGAACGGCCGCGGAACCAACGACCGGGCCGCCGCGTCGAGACGCGCTGAGCGCAGTGGTACACACGAAGGGTCATCGACCGTACCGCCGAGCACCGACGACCCCGCTACAGGGGGCCGGGGGGAAGAACCTGTGACTACCGACACCCACCGTTCCAGCGCCGGAGCGGGGTCGGAGAGCGCCACCACCGACCGCAGGAGCGTCGAGGAACGCCGGCAGCAGCTGATCGACGCCGCACTGCAGGTGATGGCCGACCACGGCCTCGCCAAGGCCACGACCCGCGCCATCACCGACGAGGCGGGGCTGGCACTGGGCGCCTTCCACTACGCCTTCAGCTCCAAGGACGAACTGCTCGGTGCCGTCATCGAGCAGGTCGTCGCAGAGATCGACGCCGCCCTGGTCCGCACCCTGGGGGCGGCCGAGCCCCGCGCGGACGACCCCGATGGTCGCGAGCTGGTCGTGGAGGTCCTGCACCGGTTCCTCACCGCCACCTGGGAGTACCTGGAGTCCACGCCGCAGCTGCAGCTCGCGCAGTACGAGCTGACCCTGCACGCCGTGCGCGATCCCGCGCTACGCCACCTCGCGGAGCGGCAGTACGAGCTGTACAGCGCCACGGTCTCCCGGGCGCTCGGCACCCTCACGGGGGAGATCGGTGCGCAGCGGGCCGACCAGCTCGCCCGCTACGTGGTGGCCACGATCGACGGCCTGCTGCTGCAGTGGCTGGTCGAGGGCGACGACGAGGCCGCCCGCGCCCGCCTGACCCGCTACCTCAGGACCCTGCCGGCCATCGTCGACGCGCACTGCGAGCCCGTCGGCTGAGGCATCGGCCGTGCTCCCGCTCGCAGCGACCGGGAGCTCACACCCCGAGGGTGCGGCCGATGATCTCCTTCATGATCTCGTTCGTGCCGCCGTAGATCCGCTGGACCCGAGCGTCGACGTAGGCACGTGCGATGGGGTACTCGCGCATGTAGCCGTACCCGCCGTGGAGCTGCACGCAGGTGTCGACCACCTCCCCGAGCAGGTCGGTGAGCCACCACTTGGCCATGGCGGCGTCCTCGACGCTGAGCTGGCCCTGGTTGTGGAGCGTCGTGCAGCGGTCGGCGAACTGCTGACCGATCGTGATGCGGGTGTGCATCTCCGCGAGCTGGAAGCGGGAGTTCTGGAAGGAGCCGATGGGGCGTCCGAAGGCCTCGCGCTCCTTGCAGTAGGCCAGCGTGACGTCGAAGGCCGCCTTCGCGCCGGCGATCGCGGCGACGCCGATGCCCAGGCGCTCCTGCGGCAGGGCCTGCATCAGGTAGACGAAGCCCTGGCCTTCCTCCCCCAGCAGGTTCTCGGGCGGGACAACCACGTCGGTGAAGAACAGCTCCGCGGTGTCCTGGGCGTGCATCCCGATCTTGTCGAGCTTGCGGCCCCGCGCGAACCCGTCCATCCCGCGCTCCACCACCAGCAGGCTGATGCCACCGTGGGTGGCCGCGGGGTCGGTCTTGGCGCACACGATGACCAGGTCGGCCTGGATGCCGTTGGTGATGAAGGTCTTGGCCCCGTTGAGCAGGTAGCTGCCATCGTCCTGACGGATCGCAGTGGTCGACATCGAGGCGAGGTCGGAACCGGTTCCGGGCTCGGTCATCGCGATGGCGGTGATCAGCTCGCCGGACGCCATCGGCGGGAACCAGCGCCGGCGCTGCTCCTCGGTGGCGTGGGCGAGGAAGTAGGGCACGATGACGTCGTTGTGCAGGGGGAAGCCCACACCGGAGGCACCGACCTTGGCGAGCTCCTCGGTGACGATCACGTTGTAGCGGAAGTCGGGCACGCCACCGCCGCCGTACGCCGTGGGCACGTCGGTGCACAGCAGCCCGAGCGCCCCGGCCTTGGTCCACAGCTCCCGTGGCACGCAGCCCTCGCGCTCCCACTGCTCGTGGTGGGGCACCACCTCGTCGGCGACGAACCCGGCGACCATGTCCCGGAACACCTCGTGTTCCTCGGTGAAGATGTCCCGCTGCACCTCGCGCCCTCCCAGGTCGCACCACTACCCCGGACGCGGAACGAACCTCGCGGAGTCGTTCCGCTTCCGGGGACGGTAGCCGCCCCGGTCGGCGCACGTGGTGCCCGGCGTGCGGCGGGGGTCAGGCGGGCAGGTGGCAGCCGAAGGTGCCCGCCGCGGCGACAGGGGCCGCCGCGCGGGGTGCGGCGGCCGCCACCACACGTTCCTGGCCCGTGGTCGTGCGCACGCCGACGCCGTGGACGTCGTTGAGGACCCCACCGTCGGCGTCGGTCACCTCGGGCGGCGCGAGCAGATCGAGGTGCTCCCCGGTCGCCACGTCCAGCACCAGCAGCCCCGGCGCGCTGCCGACGGCCACGTGCGGGTCGCCGGACAGCGGGTTCGGGCCGCGCTGGGTGACGTAGGCGACGCTGCCGTCGGGCGCGAAGTCGAGGATGTCGGGGGTGTCACCCGCGTCGAGGGTGTCCACCACCTCGAGGCTGTCAGCGTCGATGATCTGGCCGTCGTCGGAGCCACGGTTGACCTGCCAGAAGGCGGAGCCGTCCGGGGTCAGGCGCACGCCGTGGGCGTCGATGCCGTCGGAGGAGGCGGTGTGGACCACCGACAGGTCATCGGTGTCGAACACGTACCACTCGCCCTCGGTGTCCTCGCGGTCCTCGCCGAAGGTGCCCGACCAGTTCGCGATCGCCTGGCTGCCGTCGGCGGTGAAGCCGACGCCGCAGTTGGCCCGGATCGCTGTGGGGTCGTAGGCGTGGACCACCTCGGCGCTGGCGGTGTCGAAGACGAACAACCCGCCCTGCTCGATCCCGGGCCCGAGGGTGACCCAGGCACGGCCCTGTTCGTCGTAGTCGTGGCAGACGGGGGAGAAGGACGGCCACTCGTGGTCCGTGGCGGCCAGCAGCGGCTCGACGTCGATGGTCCGGGCGATCTCGAAGCTCGGCGTCGCTGCATCGAGGTCGAGGGGGATCTCCACCAGCTGCTCGGCCCCGATGGCCGCGACCCACACGGCCTCGTCATCGGGGGTGACCGCCGCCATGTGGGTGCCGGCGCCCGTGGGCAGCACGGCCTCGACGCTGCGCTCCACAGCGTCGAGCACGATCGTGACCCCGCCGGCGGTGGCGGCGACGAAGGCGTAGCGGTCCCCGGTGTCGAAGTCGATCATGTGGGGCACGGTGCGACCCGCCTCGGGATCGAAGTCGGGGTCCACCTCGCGCAGCGCCTCGGGCGAGACATCGATCACCGCCACCTGTTCGTGGTCGGCGTCGTAGACGTGGATGCGGTCGGTGCCCTGGTCCAGGGACCAGACCTCGTGCGCCTGGTCGTCATCTGCGCCCGTGCAGGCGGCGAGCAGCAGGGCGCCGGTGGCCAGCAGCAGGCGACGGGAGGATGGGATCTTCACAGCGGCAGCCTCAGGGTGCGGGTGCGGTCGGTGTCCCGGGCCGGGTGGGCCCGGTGCGGGTGCGGTCGACGCCGCGGGCCGGATCGGCCCGGTGCGGCGGCGGACGCTACGCAGCCACCGGCCGTCCCACCGGCCTGACGGTGGGAACCGTGCGAACCTCGGCGCGGGAGGCCGCGGCTACCAGATCCCCGCGCGGTCGATCGCGACGACACCGATGACGGTCAGCACCACCCCGATCCCGACGCGCAGCCACAGGGCGGTGATCCGCGAGGACGGCACCTCGGTCCCCTCGTCAGCGCCGGGAAAGACCCCCGTGCGGTGGTAGCGCAGGAGCGCTGCCAGGGTGCCGATGGCCATGGCGGCCCCCACCGCTGCGAAGGTGCCGACCAGCAGGAACGCCCAGGACGTCTCGCCCACCCTCACCTCTCCATCGCTGCCGGGGCCGAGTGTACGAGGCACCGGGCGTCCACCACTGCCCGGGCACCGAAACCTCTGCAGAGCGCAGGCACCCACCGCGCAGACCCGACACGCACCCGCGGTCGCCACCGGCGACCCCCCGACAGGAGCCCGACATGGCCCGCATCAGCGCACCCCTGCAGGTCCCCGCCGCCGTGGAAGCGGCCTTCGACCACGTCGCGGACTTCACGACCTCGGCGGAGTGGGATCCCGGCATCACCGCGGCACGCCGGCTGGACGACGGCCCGATCGGGCTCGGCTCCCGTTTCGAGGTCCGGCTCGCTCTGGGGCCGGTGACGGTGCCCCTGGTCTACGAGATCACGACC
Source organism: Nitriliruptoraceae bacterium (assembly GCA_007117945.1). Taxonomy (GTDB): domain Bacteria; phylum Actinomycetota; class Nitriliruptoria; order Nitriliruptorales; family Nitriliruptoraceae; genus T1Sed10-7. Next base: position 7,104 of record SKTN01000130.1, read on the forward strand.
TACGAGCGGCCGCACCGCGTCGTGCTGACCACCCGTGGAGCCCTGCACCGTGGCGAGGACGACGTGCGCTTCGCCGCCACCGAGCAGGGCACCGAGGTGACCTGGAACGCCCTGTTCGCCCTGCGCGGGCCCGGGCTGCTCGTCGACCCGTTGCTCGGGGTCGGGTTCCGGCGCACAGCGGACAAGGCCGTTGAGGGCCTCGAGCGGTCCCTTCGTGCGCTGACCACGGACTGACGCGCGGACCGGGACCCGGGCCGGCGGCGGGCGATCTCGACCGCGGCAGGCCCCGGCGCCCACACCCGGCGACGCCTCACCCCCCGGCGACGCCTCACCCCCCGGCGGTGGTCGGTCCCTGGGCTGGAGCCCAGGGACCGACCACCGTGCACCGCCCGACGACCCGACACCGCTCGGAAGTGGCTCATCCCTGGGCTCCTGCCCAGGGAACGACCACGGGACGACCACGGGACGACCTCGGGGCGACCTCGCGACGACCAGCGACAGACCAACGGACGCAGCCGCAACGTTGCGAGGTGTGCAACCCTGCCGCGCCGCGGGACGTCCTACGGTCCACAGCAGCCGGCGAGGACGCCGGCGACGGGACCATCCCGAGGAGGTCCACGATGCGCAGGACATCGACCGCGGTGGCGCTGGCTACCCTGCTGCTGGCAGGCTGCGGCAGCGTCGAGGACGACGCCCCACCCGGTATCGACCCCGTTGCGGACTCGGACGCATCCGCCGAGGACCCCGAGGACCCCGACGGCACCGGCGACGAGGTGGACGAGGGCGACGCCGACACACAGCCCGACGGGTCGGAGGGATCGGACGTGGACAGCGAGCAGCAGGATGCAGGGGACGGCACCGACCCGCAGGTCCGCAGCGCCATCGCCGACGCGGCGGAGCGGACCGGCGTCGACCCAGAGGCGATCGAGGTCGTGTCCTTCGAGGAGGTGACCTGGCCCGACGGGTCCATGGGGTGCCCCGAACCGGGACAGATGTACACCCAGGCGCTGGTCGAGGGCTACCGCATCGTGCTCGACGCGGACGGCGCCGAACTGACCTATCACGGCGCCCAGGGCGACGACCCCTTCCTCTGCGAGGCGCCCCAGGATCCCCTCGACATTCGGGAGTGAGCCCGGTCCCCGAGGGTGGGGCCGGCGGGTACCTCAGTTCTGGGTCGGGTCCTGGGGGAAGGTCGCCAGCAGCTTGAGCCCATCGGGCTGGCGACGCAGCACCGCGTGCCACAGCCCGGCCGGGTCTGCACTGAACACGTCCTCGGGCTCGGCATCGAGGGGGAACCAGGCCCCCTGGGCGATCTCCTCCTCGAGCTGGTCCGGGCCCCAGCCCGCGTACCCCGCGAAGATGCGCACCCGTTCCACCTCGGCGGCGGCGAGCACCGGATCCTCGTCGAGGTCGATGAGGCGGATCCGGTCCAGGATCGCCGGACCGGCGTCCGGTGTGACCACCGAGGTGGTGGCACCGAGCGCAACCACGGCCGTGGGCTCCACGGGGCCACCGCCGAAGACCACCGCGGGGGCGGCAGCGAGCTCCGCCCAGTCGCCGAGGGTGTCGGCAACGGTCACCGACGACGCCCGGTTGAGCACGACCCCGAGGGCGCCGTCCTCGTCGTGGTCGAGGATCAGGACCACGGCGCGCTCGAAGTTCGGGTCGTCCAGCGCCGGCGTGGCGACCACGAGCCGTCCGGTGTGCCAGGTGCCCATCGTGTCCTCCTCAGCCCCGAACCTACACGGTGCGCACCGGGCGCCGACAGGGTGCGACAGGGGGGTGGACACGGACCGGCCGCGGGCTCAGACCGGGGTCGTGGGGCCGGCGGTACCCCCGCCGCCCGTGCCGCCGCTCGGCCCGCGGGCGAGGTTGGCGAACTTGGTGAGGTGGTTGAGGAAGGCGAGCTTGACCACCCCGGTCGCGCCGTTACGGTGCTTGGCGATGATCAGCTCCGCGATGCCCTTGTCGGGGCTGTCCTCGTCGTAGACCTCGTCGCGGTAGATGAAGCCGACGAGATCGGCGTCCTGCTCGATCGAGCCGGACTCCCGCAGGTCAGCCAGCTGGGGCCGCTTGTCCGTCCGCGACTCGGGTTGGCGCGACAGCTGCGACAGGGCGATCACGGGGACGTCGAGCTCCTTGGCGAGCATCTTCAGCCCACGGGAGATCTCCGCGACCTCCTGCTGACGGGAGTCCACCCGCCGGTGCGACTGCATCAGCTGCAGGTAGTCCACCACCACCAGGGACAGCCCGTGCTTCTGCTTCAGCCGGCGGGACTTCGCGCGGATCTCCAGCAGGGAGATCGACGGGGTGTCGTCGATGAACAGCGGCGCCTCGGCCAGGGTGCCCAGGGCGTCGCCGAGCTTGCGCCAGTCGGTGTCCTCGAGGCGGCCCGTCCGCAGCCGGGAGGAGTCGATCCGCGCCTCGGAGGACAGCAGCCGGTTCACGATCTCCAGCTTCGACATCTCCAGGCTGAACAGCAGCGCCGGCTTGTGCAGCCGGGCGGTGGCGAAGTGGCACACCGCAAGGGCGAGGCTGGACTTGCCCATCGCCGGGCGGGCCGCGAGGACGAACAGGTTCTGGGGTTGCAGTCCCGCGGTGAGGCGGTCGAGGTCGTCGAAGCCCGTGGCGAGCCCGGTGACCTCCGAGCTCTGCTCGGCGAGCGCCTCGATCTGCTCGAAGGACTGGTTGAGCAGGTCTCCGAGCCGCTCGTACTCCGAGGTGGTGGTGGTCTGGGCGACCTCGTAGACCAGGGACTCGGCCTGGTCGACGATCGTGCGGGCGTCGTCGGTGCCCTCGTACCCGAGCCGGGTGACCGCGGTGCCGGCGTCGATCAGCCGCCGGAGGAGGGACTTCTCCCGGACGATCCGGGCGTAGTAGGCCGCGTTGGCCGCGGTGGGCACGGCCACGGTGAGGTCGTGCAGGGCCGCCGGGCCCCCAACCTCGTCCAGCCGGTCGCGTCGGGCCAGCCAGTCGGTGACCGTCACGGTGTCGACGGGCTCGCCCTGGCCGTTGAGTTCGCGGACGGCCTCGAAGACCACCCGGTGGGCGTTGCGGTAGAAGTCCTCGGGCTGCAGGGACTCCACGGCGTCGGAAGCCGCACCCCGCGACAGCAGGGCAGAGCCCAGCACGGACACCTCCGCGTCCAGGGAGTGGGGCGGGACGCGGTCGTAGCTGCGTCCCGCCATCCCCTTGGACGGCGGAGCGGTGTCCGGTGCTGGCGGCTCGCCGGGAGGCGGGGGGAAGGCGCCGCTCACGGGACGTCGATCACCGGTGTGACGACGGCCACGGTGTCCGGCCTCCCTCAGCCCGCGGTGGGCTCCTCGTCAACGGTGCCCTCGACCTCGGCGGCGACGACCTCCTCAGCGGCGGCCTCGGCCTCGGCCTGCTCACGCTCGTAGGCCTCCGCGGCCTCGAGCGCCTGCTGGGCAAGGACATCCTCGTCGGTGTCGGTGCCGGCCGCTGCCTCCTCGGCCGCCGCAGTGACCGCTTCGGCATCGACCAGGCCACCGCCGGCGTCGCGGCTCAGACGGCCCTCCTGGTCGACCACGTCGACCACGACGGTCGCGGCCACCTGCGGATGGACGTGGATCGGGACCTCGTAGGTCCCGATCTCCTTGATGGTGCCCTTGAGCTCGATGCGCTTGCGGGGGACCTCGTGTCCGCGCTCCTTGAGCACGCGCTGGACGTCCTGGGCGCTCACGGAGCCGTAGAGGCCTCCACGCTCGTCGACGCGCACCGCGATCTTCAGGGTGCGGGCCTCCAGGGCGTCCTTCGCCGCGTAGGCGCTGTCGAGGGTCTTGGCCTCACGGGCCTTGCGGGCCCGGGTCAGGGCCTGCGCCTGCGTCATCGCGCCGGGGGTGGCCAGCATGGCCAGACCCCGCGGCAGCAGGTAGTTGCGGCCGTATCCGTCAGCGACATCCACGATGTCGCCGGGAAGGCCGAGGTTGTCGACCTCGCTCTTGAGGATGACCTTCATCGTCGGGACCTCCTCAGCGGGTGGTGTAGGGGATCAGCGCCATCTCGCGGGCGTTCTTGACCGCCGCAGCGAGCTGCTTCTGGCACTTCGCGCAGGCGCCTGTGGTCCGCCGCGCCTTGATCTTCGCGCGCTCGTTCAGGAAGGGCTTGAGCGTCGAGAGATCCTTGTAGTCGATGTACTCGATGCCCTGGGTGCAGAAGGGACAGGGCTTCGGCTTGCGCGGCTTGTTGCGGTCCTTGGGCTTGGCGGTACGGGGCGGCATGGACGTGCTCCTCATCGAAGGGCGCGGCCGGTGCGGTGCACCGGCGCCGGGTCGAGGTCGGGTGGGGGTCGGGCGGGGCGTGGCAGCGGGGCGAGCGGAGCGCGGGACCGGGTCGCCGGTCCCGTGGTCCGCGCGACGGGCTCAGAACGGGACGTCGTCGTCGGAGGGCGGTGGGGGCGTACCGGCGCTGGCGCTCTGGCCACCACCGGAGCCACCCGAGGTGCGGGTGACCTCCGCGCGGGCCCAGCGCAGGCTCGGGGCGATCTCGTCCGCCTCGATCTCCGTGGTCCAGACGGTCTGGCCCTCGCGGTTCTCGTAGCTGCGGACGCGGACCCGGCCGATCACCACGACCCGGTCGCCCTTCTTGAGCGACTCGGCCGCGTTCTCCGCGAGGTCACGCCAGCAGTTGACGTTGAGGAAGGTGGTCTCCTCCTGCTGGTTGCCGGCACGGTCGGTGAACCGGCGGTTGGAGGCCACCCGGAACGAGGCGACGGGGGCGCCACCCTGCGTGAAGCGCAGGTCGGGGTCGTCGGTCAGGTTCCCGATGAAGGTGATGATGTTGGACTCGAACGCCACGGTGCAGGCCTTCCTGGTCGTCGGGGTGGTGCGTACGGGCCGTCGTGGGAGGACGGGGCCGCGGCACGCAACCGTCAGGCCGAACGGACCCGGATCTCCGGACGGACCGTCTTGAACCGGGTGACCTCGTCGGAGATCTTCAGCTGGCGCTCGAGCTCGGTGACGGCGTCGGTGGTCGCCTCGAAGTCGAGGACGCCGTAGAAACCGTGATCGCGCTTGTCGATCTCGTAGGCGAGCTTGCGCTTGCCCCACCAGGCCTCGTCGAGCAGGTTCCCGCCCTGATCGGCGAGGACCTTCTTGGCCTTCTCGAAGGCCGCCAGTGCGGCGTCCTCGTCCAGGCGGTCGGTCATCAGGACCATCAACTCGTAGCGGCGCATGTGCACCTCCTCTGGTCGCGCCGCCCCGCGCAGTTGCGCGGTGCGGGCCGGCCTGACACCTCGGCGGTGTCGCGGCTGGCTCGGTGGCCCCCGCAGGCACGGCCGGCACGGTCTCCCGTGCTGCCGCCGCCAGGGGCAGGGGTGCGTCCTGCGGATCACGCAGTCGATCTGGTGCACGTGACCCAGCGGTGACGAAGGGCGCGCGGCGCCGTGAGGCCCCGCGCGACCGTCGAACCGTACAGCAGGCCCCTTCCTCCCACAACACGACCAACCCTACGTGGGCGGTGGGACAACGGTGGAACGGATCGTCGTGCAGCTGTGGAAGACGTCGGGGGCACCCCCGGGGGCCAGGCGCGCCCCCGCGCACGGAGGCGCCCCCGGGGCCACGGCCCCTTCGGCTCAGGACCGGTCCTTCAGCCCCGCGGCCACCTTCCGGGCCGCGCTGCCCGGGGTCTGGGCGAGGCGTTCGATCACCGCCGCCGTGGCGAGCAGCGCGACGCCGCCGACGGTCAGCCACGCCCAGGTGGGTACGCCCACCACCACGGTGAGGGTCTCGGTGACGACCACGGCGACCACCAGGACCACCCCGACCACGACCGGACCGCGGAGGCCGCGGGCACCACCGAGGGCCACGGCGGCGATGCCGACGGCACCGGCCAGGAGACCGTGCCAGCCGGGGCCGCCCCACAGCCGCTCCAGCAGCGCAGGCAGACCCACCAGGGCGACCGCAGGGGCGTAGGCGATCCAGGAGGAGGTGTCGCCGGCCCGCCGCGCCGCCGCCCCAGCCAGGACGAGCTGCACGGCCACCGGCAGCAGGAAGAGATCCAGGGCGGTGCTCTCGAGCTGGACCAGCAGCGACCACGTGCCGAGCGTCGCGATGGCCGCACCGGTGTGGGCCAGCGCCCACCGCCGCAGCGCCAGGCCCACCGCCAGGCTGCCGACACCCGCCACCAGCAGGGACGTGGCCCGCAGCACCCCGGCGTCACCCAGCAGCAACCACCCGATCGGCGTCACCAGCAACGCCACCACCGAGGTGGCGACCACCAGCGGCCGGGGCAGGGCACGGGCGCCGACCCCGGCGGTGATCGCCGCCGCGAGGCCGATCGCCAGCAGGCCCGCACCCACCACCTCGACGTCCACACCCGCGGCCAGGCCCAGCGCACTCACGGCACGCAGCAGCACGAGGCTGGTACCCGTGAGCGCCAGCGGGCCGCGGTCCCTGGTCGCGTCGACCAGCAGGAGCAGCCCGAGGAGCAGGCTCGGCAGCAGCGCCCGCGCCGACACGCCGGCCAGCTCGCGGACCAGGCCGTGGACCACGGGGTCGGCCACCGGCCAGGGCAGGAACGCGCCCGCAGGCAGGGTCGTGGTGAGCCCCGCGAGGACGGCCACAACACGACCACCCTCCGCCAGCGGACGCGAGGCGCCGCTGACCCACGCGACGGCCAGGGCGGTGACACCGACGAGGATCCCGACGAACCCCACAGACAGGCCGAGGGCACGCGTGCCGGTGTCCCCCATGGTCCCGACGAAGGCGACCAGCAGCAGCGCTGCCGGGACGGTGACCAGGCCGGTGTGCGCCAGGCCCTTGGCGGCCAGGGGCCCCAGCAGGGGCAGGACCAGCACCGGTGCCAGGAGGGCGACGAGCAGGGCATCGCCACCGCCCGCCGTCAGCCCCTCGGTGCCACCGAGCAGCAGCAGCACGGCGACCAGGTCGATGCCGGCGATCCGCAGGGGGGCGTCGGTGCGCCGGCCAGCGGCCCGCAGCGCCAGGGGGAGGGCGGCCACCAGCAGCACGGCCCCGAGCAGTGGGCGTGCCCCGACCCCGGCCAGCAGGCCGGCTGCGACGAGGTGCCACACCGCCAGGACCCCGACCAGCGGGGCTGCCGGACGTCCATCCACCTCGGCGCCCATCAGGGTGTCGCCGTCGCGCTGCAGGCGCCACACGGCCGCGGCCCACGCGGCACCGGCGATGCCCAGCGCCCCCGCGAGCACCGCGTCGCCCGTCGCCGCACGGAAGGGGTCCAGGACCAGGGCGGCCACCGCCAGCGCCACGGGGACCGCCAGCAGCTCGGCGACGAGCACCGCAGCACCGAGCCCACGCCCCACCCGCCCACGGAGCTCCGATCCGGTCCGCGCCACCGCCAACCACGTCACCTCGAGGGCGAGCCACAGCACGGCGGGGGTCCACAGCTGCACCGCCCGGGGGGTCGCCGGGGGCAGCACCAGGTGCAACAGCGCGAGGGTGCCCGTCACGATCGCCACCGCCAGGATGCGGGCGTCACCTGCCCGGGCCCGCAGGGCGAGCGCGAGGATGACCAGCACCGCCGTCGCCGCCCTGACCGGCCAGTCGGCCAGCCAGCCCGCGGCGGCCGCGGTGGCACTGACGCCTTCGGCACCCAGCGCCACGGCCAGTTCGAGGCCGACACCTGCGACCACCGCGAGCACGGGCAGCAGGATCGATCCCGCCGTGAGTGCCGGGCTGAGGGATTCGGGACGCGGCCGTGTGGCCAGGGGCACCAGCGCGAGCCCCGTGGCGGCGACCAGCACCGCGGGGGGCGCGCCGAGCACCATCGCGGTACCCGTCGCGGCGATGGGGACCCCGAGCAGGGCGGCGACGCCCAGGAGGGGCGAGCGGCCCAGCACGGCCAGCAACGGGAGTGCGACGATGCTGGTCACGCCCACGGCCAGCCACCGGGCCCAGCCGGGGGCTCCGAACTGCAACGTCAGGCCCAGGGCGTCGATGGGGACGAGCAGGGCACCGAGGTGGAACAGCACCCCGCCCACGGCGGGCAGGGTCCGGCGCAGCCGATCGCCGCCGAGCACCGCGGCCACGGTGGCGCCCCCGACGATCGCGATCCGTGCCGTGGCGCCGAGGGCGTCCCACCGCACCGCGAGGAACGTCGCCGCGGCGGCCAGGAGGAGGAGCGCGCCGAGGCCGGCGACCCAGGTCGCCATCGACACCGAGGTGGCACCGGTGCCGGTGGGTGGGCCGTGGGGAGCTGTGGACCCGTGCCCCTGATGGTCCCTGGGCGTGCGGATCGGGGCCGGGGGTCGCGGCGCCGGGGGCGGTGGCGGTGTCGGTCGATCTGCCCCGGGCGGGGGTGGCTCGGCGGTGGCCGCGGTGGGCCCGGGCGGGGTCACATCGGTGGGGCGCATGGCCGGCTCCTCGCTGCTGCGGTCCATCTCGGCTGGTCCCTGTCACCATCGCCGCGGCGCCCGGGCCGGGGCATCGGGTGGAACCCCCATCCGGGCCTGGGGTCCCCCAGGGAGCTCCCCGGGGTGCCGTCCGTCGGAGGTCGGGAAGGGCCGGGCAGGCGCGGCGCAGCCCCGGCCCGACGGTGGCCGGGCAGGCGCGGCGGAGCCCCGGCCCGACGGTGACCGGGTGGCGCGGCGGCACCGACCGAGCCGCGGAGCGGCAACGGGTAGCCAGGCGGGACACCCGGTGGACCCGGCCGATCCCGGCGCCCAGCGGGCCCGCAGGCCCGCCCTGTTACTCGATGCCGTGCTCCACGGCGTAGCGGATCAGCTCCTGCCGGCGGCTGAGGTGGAGCTTGTCCAGGATGTTGCGCACGTGGTTCTCCACGGTCTTCGGCGCGATGTGCAGCTGCTCGCCCACCTCGCGGTAGGTGTAGCCGCGGGCCACGTGCTGGAGCACCTCCCGCTCACGCTCGGTGAGGGGTTGGGCGCCCGTCGCCTCCCGGGACAACCGCCGGAACTCCCCGAGCACGAGCATGGCCAGGGAGGGCGAGAAGACGGGCTCACCCGCCGCAGCCCGACGGAGCTGCTCCCGGAGCTCATCGCCCGGGGTCGACTTCGTCAGGTAACCGATCGCCCCCGCGGCGACGGCGTCGAGGAGGTCCTGCTCCTGCTCGCTCACGGTCAGCACCACGATGCGTGTGCGGTCCGCGCAGGCCTTGGCCACCGCGATGCCGCCACCTCCCGGCATCTGGAGGTCGCAGACCACCAGGTCCGGTTGGTGACGCTCGACGGCGGCGATCGTCTCGGGGGCGCTCCCCGCTTCCGCAACGACCTCGAAGGCACCGCCGAGGTCCGCGCGCACCCCGTCACGCCAGATGGGATGGTCGTCGGCGAGGATCACCCGCACCGGTGGGCGACGTGGGCTCGCCCGCGTGACCGACTCGCCCATCGTCCTGCCTCCCACCCGCGGCTCCCCGTCAGCCTACGCGTCCGGCACGCCGCTCGGCCCGGGCCGAGCGGCACGAACCGCCGGCACTGCCATCGCCGCCCGGAAACCACCCACGACCCCGGGCCCACCAGCACGGTGCGTCGAGCAAGTAGGGTGTCGCGCCATGCCTGGCACGGTGCAGTCGATCGAGCGGGCCGCTGCCGTCCTGCGGCTGCTGGCACGCAGCCCACGACCGCTCGGGGTCGTGGAGATCGCCAACGCCCTGTCCCTGCCGAAGGGCACGGCCCACGGCATCATCCGCACCCTGCACGGCGTCGGGTTCATCGCCCAGGACAACCGCACCGGCCGCTACCGCCTCGGTAAGGACCTCCTGCGCCTCCACGACCCACCGATCGACCACAACGAGCTGCGGGCCCGGGCCCTGAACTGGACCGACACCCTGGCCTCCCGTACCGGTGAGGCCGTGCGGATCGGGGTGCTGACCGCCCCCCTGGAGATCACGATCGTCCACCACGTCTTCCGCCCCGACGACAGCGTGCAGGTGATGGACGTCGGCCGGGTCCTGCCTGCCCACGCCTGCGCCCTCGGTAAGGCGGTGCTCGCCTACCACCCCGACAGCAGCACCGTCCTGCGCGACGCATCCCTCGAGGCCTTCACCGCCCGCACGGTGACCACCGGGCGCAGCCTGCTCGGCCAGCTCAGTACCGTCCGCGAGCGGGGCTGGGCCTCGGACGTCGAGGAACTCAACGGCGGCGAGGCCAGTATCGCCGTGCCCATCCGTGACCAGGGGGGTGCGGTGGTGGCATCGGTGGCCGTCACCGGCTCGCCGAAGACGGTGTGTGACGGCGGCCGCAACCCCCGCCCCAGGCTCGCTGCCCGCGTGGCGGAGACCTCGCGGGCGATCACCGGTGAGCTCGCGATCCGACGGGAGTGACGTGGCGAACCAGTCGTACGTGGTAGCGATCGATCAGGGCACGACCTCGACCAGGTGCATCCTGTTCGACCACGCGGGGCGGCTGGCGTCCGTGGCCCAGCGGGAGCACCGCCAGATCTTCCCCCGACCCGGCTGGGTCGAACACGACGCCGCCGAGATCTGGCGCAACGTCGAGCGGGTCGTGCCCCAGGCCATCAACCAGGCACGCGCCGACAGCAGCCAGATCGCCGCGATCGGCATCGCCAACCAGCGCGAGACCAGCGTGCTGTGGGAACGCCGTACGGGCCGGCCGGTCGCCAACGCGATCACCTGGCAGGACACCCGCACCGCCTCCCTGGTCGACCAGCTCAGCGCGGAGGGCGGCACCGACCGCTTCCGCGACCGGTGCGGCCTGCCGCTGATGACCTACTTCTCCGGTCCACGGATCCGGTGGATGCTGGCCCGCGACCCCGTGCTGCGGGAGCAGGCGGAACGCGGCGAGGTCCTGTTCGGGACCATGGAGACCTGGCTGATCTGGAACCTGACCGGGGGCCCGGAGGGCGGGCTGCACGTCACCGACGTGACCAACGCCTCCCGGACGATGCTGATGGACATCCACACCCTGACCTGGGACGACGACCTGCTCGACGCCTTCCAGGTCCCCCGGGCGATGCTGCCGGAGATCCGCAGCAACGTCGAGGTGTTCGCCCCCACCACCACGGTGCTGCCGGGCGTACCGATCGCGGCGGCGCTCGGCGATCAGCAGGCGGCCCTGTTCGGTCAGACCTGCTTCTCCCCCGGTGAGGCCAAGTGCACCTACGGCACCGGTGCGTTCCTGCTGCTCAACACCGGGCCCGACCCGGTGCGATCCTCCCACGGGCTCCTGAGCACCGTCGGCTACAAGGTGGGCGGCGACGATCCGGTGTACGCGCTGGAGGGGTCCATCGCGGTCACCGGCTCGCTGGTGCAGTGGCTCCGGGACCGGCTCGGCCTCATCAGCTCCGCCCCGGAGATCGAGACCCTGGCGCTCGAGGTCGAGGACAACGGGGGCTGCTACATCGTCCCGGCGTTCTCCGGGCTGTTCGCGCCCCGCTGGCACAGCGAGGCACGCGGGCTGATCATCGGCCTGACCTCCTACATCACCAAGGGCCACCTCGCCCGGGCGATCCTGGAAGCCACGGCGTGGCAGACCCGGGAGGTGGTGGACGCCATGAACGCCGACTCCGGCCTCGCGTTGACGGGGCTGAAGGTCGACGGTGGGATGACCAGCGACAACCTGCTGATGCAGACCATCGCCGACGTGCTCAACGTGCCCGTCGAACGGCCCATGGTGTCCGAGACCGTGTCCCTGGGCGCCGCCTACGCAGCGGGCCTGGCCGTCGGCTTCTGGCCCGAACTCAAGGGGCTGCGCCGGCACTGGCACCGGGCCGCGCGGTGGCTGCCGGAGATGGATCCGGGCCGCCGCGAACGCGAGTACGCCAACTGGCAACGCGCCGTGGAGCGCACCTACGACTGGCTGCAGCACGACGACGACGGCCCCGGGACCTGAGGTCCCGGGGCCGTCCGTCAGCGGGTGGCCGGTGCGAGCGGACGCCGGTCGGCGGCTCCGTCGCCCGCGTGCTGGTCAGCCGGCGATGGGCGTGGGGTCCGGCGCCTCGAGCCGTGCCTGCTGCGCCTCCTCGTCGGTGGGCGCCGCGTTGGCCTTCAGCTCCGCCTCGACCCGCGTGAGGTAGGCCTGGAGCTCCTGCTCACGCTGGTCGTCGTCCCAGCCGAGCTCCTTGGCCATCAGCTCCGCGACCGTCGGTGCCGCCTCGGCGCCGCGGTCCTGGACCTCCATGTTGATGTGGGTCCGGCGGACGAGGAAGTCCTCGAGGTGGAGGTTGCCCTCCTCGCGGGTGGAGTAGACGATCTCCGCCTTGAGGTAGTCGTCCGCACCGGGGATCGGCTCGAGCAGGCTGGCATCCTCCTCGCCGAGGTTGAGCACGTCCTCGGCCAGGGCGCCGTAGCGCTTGAGCAGGTGCTCCACCCGGGCCACGTGCAGGCCCTTCTTGTCCGCCAGCAGCTCACGCCGGTTCCAGGACGCCTGGTACCCGTCGACACCGATGATCGGGATGTCCTTGGTGACGCAGGGCCCGGCCTGCTTGTTCATCGACTTCAGGGCCTCGTCGACGGTGTCCTCGGCCATCACCCGGTAGGTGGTGTACTTCCCGCCTGCGACCACGATCATGCCCGGTGTGGTCTCGATCACGAGGTGCTCGCGGGAGAGCTTGGCCGTGGAGTCGGCGTTACCGGCGACCAGGGGGCGCAGCCCGGCGTAGGTCCCGACGATGTCGTCCTTGGTCAGCTTCTGCTTCAGCACCCGGTTGGCCTGGCCCAGGACGTACTCGATGTCCTCCGCCGAGGCCGTCGGGTCGGACTTGTCGAGCTTGTAGTCGGTGTCGGTGGTCCCGATGATCCAGTGGTGGTGCCAGGGGATCGTGAACAGCACGCTCGTGGGCGTGCGCAGGATCATCCCGACCTTGGCCTTGATGCGGTCGCGGGGGACCAGGATGTGGATGCCCTTGGAGGCGCGGACGGTGAACTCACCCTCCTCACCGAGCAGGGCCTGCATCTCGTCGGTCCACACGCCGGTGGCGTTGATGACCGCGCCGGCACGGACGGTGTAGTCCCGACCGGTCTCCAGATCGCGGACGATCGCACCGACGACCCGACCGGCCTCGCGGATCAGCTCCGTGACCTGGGCGCGGTTGGCGACGTGGGCACCGTGGGCCGCGGCCGTACGGGCCAGCGCCATGGTGTGGCGGGCGTCATCCACCTGGCCGTCGTAGTAGCGGATCGCGCCGACGCACACGTCGGGGTCCAGCCCGGGGAACAGCTTCATGATGGTCGACTTGGACATGTGCTTGTGGTTCGGGACGCCCTTGGAGGCGCCCTTCTCCTTCGCGAGGATGTCGTAGAGCAGGATCCCCGATCCGACGTACAACCGCTCCCAGCCCTTGTGGGTCAGGGGGTAGATGAAGGGGATCGGGCGCGAGAGGTAGGGCGCGAGCTTCTGCATGACCAGACCGCGCTCGCGCAACGCCTCACGCACCAGCCCGAAGTCCAGCATCTCGAGGTAGCGAAGGCCGCCGTGCAGCAGCTTGGTCGACCGGGACGAGGTCCCGCTCGCCCAGTCACGCATCTCGACGAGGCCGGTGTTCAGACCGCGTGTGACCGCGTCCAGCGCGGCTCCGGTCCCGGTCACCCCGCCGCCGATCACGAGGATGTCGAGCTCCTCGCGTTCCATCGCCTCGAGGGCTTCTGTACGTGCTGCGGTGGACATGGGTGTGGTCGCCACGTTGTTCTCCGTCGGTCGTGCCCTGCGCCTCTTCAACGGCTCGGGCGTGATCGCGACGCAGCCGGCGGAGGCGGATGGTGGCTCCCGGAGGTGCCGGTCTGCGGCTGCCGGTGCGCCGCTCGTGCTGCTGTGATGATGCCTGAACGTGCGTGTGTCGCAAGGTCGTTGGGACAGGACTTCCAAGGTAGTTCGCACCCGACGAACGGGGCGGGTGGGGCCCCGCGAGGGGCCCCACCGCGGTCGTTGCTCAGTGCATCACTCGACGTCGACCCACCCGAAGGTGCGCTCGACCGCCTTGTGCCACTGCTCGAGTCCGGCCTCACGCTGGTCGTCGCTCCACTGCGGCTCCCAACGCTTGTCCTCGACCCAGTTCTCCTTCATCTCGTCGGTGGAGTTCCAGAACCCGACGGCGAGCCCGGCCGCGTACGCGGAACCGAGCGCCGTGGTCTCCGCGACCACCGGCTTGTACACCGGGACACCGAGGATGTCGGCCTGGATCTGCATGGCCAGGGCGTTGTTGGTGACCCCGCCGTCGACCCGGAGCGCCTCGACCGGTACGCCGGAGTCCTTCTCCATGGCGTCCGCGACGTCCTTGGTCTGGTAGCACATCGACTCGAGGGTCGCCCGGGCGAGGTGGGCGTTGGTGTTGAACCGGCTGATACCGACGATCGCACCACGGGCGTCGGAGCGCCAGTAGGGCGAGAACAGCCCGGAGAAGGCCGGCACGAACACCATGCCACCGGAGTCGGGCACCTGGCTGGCCAGGGTCTCGGTCTCCGCGGCGCCGCTGATGATGCCGAGCTGGTCACGCAGCCACTGCACCGCCGAACCCGTCACCGGGATCGCGCCCTCGAGGGCGTAGACGCAGGGCTCGTCACCGAACTTGTAGGCCGGCGTGGTGAGCAGGCCGTGCTCGGAGTGGACGATCTCCGTACCGGTGTTGAGGAGCATGAAGTTGCCGGTGCCGTACGTGTTCTTCGCCTCACCGGGCTGGAAGCACACCTGGCCCACGGTCGCACCCTGCTGGTCACCCAACGCGCCGGACAACGGCACGGCGCCGGCGAAGGGACCGGTCTCCGTGGTGTGGCCGTACAGGTTCGGGTCCGAGGAGGGACGGATCTCCGGCAGCATGACCCGGGGGATGTCGAAGAAGCCGAGGAGCTCCTCGTCCCAGTCCAGGGTCTCGAGGTTCATCAGCATCGTGCGCGAGGCGTTGGTCACGTCGGTGATGTGGACCCCGCCACGGGTCCCACCCGTGAGGTTCCACAGCACCCAGGTGTCCATGTTCCCGAAGATCGCGTCACCACGCTCCGCAGCCGCGCGGACGCCGTCGACGTTCTCGAGGATCCACTGGATCTTCCCGCCGGAGAAGTAGGTCGCGGGGGGCAGCCCGGCCTTCTGCCGGATCACATCACCCTTGCCCTCTCGCTCCAGCTTGCTGGCGATCTTGTCGGTGCGCGTGTCCTGCCAGACGATGGCGTTGTAGTAGGGACGGCCGGTGTTCTTGTCCCAGACCACCGTGGTCTCACGCTGGTTGGTGACACCCATGGCGGCCAGGTCGGACGCGGAGAGGTTCGACTGGCCGAGCGCGGTCATGATCACCGAGGAGGTCCTCTCCCAGACCTCGACGGGGTTGTGCTCCACCCAGCCAGACTGGGGCAGGATCTGCTCGTGCTCGAGCTGGTGCTTGCCGACCTCGTTCCCACCGTGGTCGAAGATCATGAAGCGGGTCGAGGTGGTGCCTTGGTCGACTGAGGCGACGAAGTCTGCCATGGAACGGTTCTCCCTTGTCGGTTCGTTACGGATCTCCCGTCACGCGGGAGTGGTGCGGGGGGATGCGCTCCCCACCGGGCGTGTCGGATGCGGGCCGGGTCGGCGTGCCAGGTTGCTGGCACAGCCGCCCGGACCGACCCGGAGCGCTACGAGATCAGAAGGGCAGGTACACCTGCGAGGCGAGGCCGCCGAGCACACCACCCGCGATGGGGCCGAGCACCGGGACCCAGGCGTAACCCCAATCGCTGTCGCCCTTGGCCTTGATCGGCAGCACGGCGTGTGCGATCCGGGGTCCGAGGTCACGTGCAGGGTTGATGGCGTAGCCGGTGGGACCACCGAGGCTGGCACCGATACCGGTCACCAGCAGGGCCACGGACAGCGGACCGAGGTCCGCGGGCGAGCGGCCGAACTGCAGGATCACGAAGACCAGCACGAAGGTGCCGACGAGCTCGGTGATGAAGTTCATCGCGGGGTTGCGGATCTCCGGTCCGGTGGAGAACACCGCCAGCTTCAGGCCGGGGTCGTCGGTCGCGTCGAAGTGGTCCTTGTACGCCAACCACGCGACGACACCACCGAGGAACGCACCCACCATCTCGCCACCGAGGTAGGCGGCGAACTCCGCAGCGGTGAAGGGCTCACCGGCCGCCAGGAGACCGAAGGTCACGGCCGGGTTGATGTGCGCGCCGCTGGAGAAGCCGACGTACACACCGGAGAACACCGCCAGGCCCCATCCGAAGTTGATGAGGAGCCAGGCGCCGCCGCCACCACCGCCGTTGCCCTTGGTCTTGGCCAGGACGACGTTCGCGACGACGCCACAGCCGAGCAGCAACAGCATGAAGGTGCCGGCGACCTCCGAGATGAAGATCTCGCCTA